>NZ_JAPWAG010000013.1:0-60643 GCF_041432775.1 Pauljensenia sp. 20925_1_34
CGCTGAATGCTATCTCTGCTTGCCGAATGCTTGCTGTGCTGATGTCTCTCTCCACGGCGCTTTTACCGGCTCTTCATAGTTGAGTGTGGGTGGAGGCATCTAGGCCTCCTGCGATGAGGAGCATTCGGAGTCTGTAGTTGGTGGGGTTGCGGTAGCCTCTGGCGGTGCGTCTGCCTAGTTCGATGATTCCGTTGATGGCTTCTGTTGGCCCGTTGCTGGCCCCGCCGGTATCGAAGTAGGCCAAGAAGGCGTCCTTCCACTTGCGTAGGGTCCGGCCCAGGCGAGCGATTTCGGGGATGGGACACCTTGGTAGGCTCTCGATGAGACGAGCGGCCAGGCGTCGGCCTTGGGCGGGTGTATCTTGATGGAAGACCTCGCGCACTTGCTGGGCGCAGTGGTAGGCGACTTCGACACTGATATGCGCCTCATCTGCCACGAAGGCCTCACGGAGGCGTTCCTTTTGACGCTTCGTGAGCCGATCACGCGAGGCGCGCAAAAGAAGCCGGATCTGATAGAGGGGATCCCCCTTGCGCCCGCGGTGACCGGTCGTGTCTTGCTGGACGCGGCGACGCACCTCATCGAGAGCGTCGCCAGCGAGCTTGACGATGTGGAAGGCGTCGAGGACGCTGGTGGCGTCTTGGAGCTGGTCGTCGATGGCGTTCTTGTATCCTTGGAAGGGGTCCAGTGTCGCGATCTGGATACCGGAGCGAAACTGTTCGCCGCGCTCTTCTAGCCAGTTCTTGTACACGGTGCCAGACCTGCCTGGGACCAGGTCCAATAACCTTGCCGTGGGGTGGTCCTCCCCGCGTGTCAGGTCCACGATGCCGGTGAGCTCACGGGGCCCTCGTCGGCGTCGGTCCTGGTGATGCCACATGGCTCTCGTCAACCCCCAGCACCCGAACCCCTGCGAAACGGGCGGGGTCATCAGATGCGGCTTGCAGACACGGCTTGATATGGGACCACACGGTATTCCACGTGGTTGCCAGTTGTCGAGCCAGGCCAGCGATGGTGGCTCCTTCGAAGCGCAACTGTCGGATCGCCCAGCGGATCGCCCGGGTCCCCAGACGCGCCCGAGGTGCGCACACCTTCTCGCTGTGCTCCAGGAATGTCACCGTCTGGCAGGTGTGTTCGCGGCATATCCAGCGTCGTTTATGCCACCGGATCCGCACCGGGACCCCGGCCCAGGGCGCGTCGATCACCTCCACCACCATACGACCGTGGCCTTGAGCGATCACCCCACAACCAGGGCAGCCAACCAGCTGGTTGCACGACTCAACATCAAGTACCAGAGCATCTGGGGTGCGAGCCACGCTCATCAGATGGAAGCCCTCCAAACCGACGAGCAGATCACACCGATCACAACGATCAAGCGACGCAGAGCAGCAGCAGGTAGGGTGAGACATTGTCGAGGTCCTTGACGACAGCGGGGGTAGAGGTCCGCTCATCATCAAGGACCTCGACCTCTACCCGCAACCCCCGCTCAACACCCGGTCACCCACACTCAACTCGGAAGAGCCCTTTTACCGGACAGAAGGCCAGGCCGGGAACCCACATAGGGCTCCCGGCCTGACCCACACCACCAACCAACTGAAGCGCCCCCCTTCAAACCCAACCTGCACAGGCGCTGGCTACTCACACGAGCCACCACAGCCCCTATGCGTCCCTCAGGCGCTTCCCTGCGCGACAGTGCGCACCAAATGGTCCTCGGGCCCGATTGGGCCGTGTTAGGCCGGCTACGCGTCGTTGTGGCGCGTGAGTGCTGCTGGTTCGAGCACGCACGCTCGTGACGTCGGTGTCCTCGCACGCTGTGGCGCCGGCGCGGCCTTCAGGCGGGCCGGCTAGGTGGGTGTGCCCGTCGTTGCGCTTCGCTGTCCTTGCTGTCGCGCCTCTTTCGTGCTCGCCGCCGGCCCGCTGTGACTCCTCGCCGCCGATGCGGCGTGTCGTTGCCCTGCTTGCGTACCCCGGCCTCGTACCAAGGCGGACGTGACAGACTCTGCGCCGGCGGCGGGGATGGTGTCGGCTCTATGTCTGACACTTTCGCGCCGACGGAACGTTGTTCAGCTGAAACACTGCCAATGTTGCTGTGACAACAGTTGGACGATAGTCCCATATCGTTTGACAATTCAATGATGGAGATTGCCTGATCAGGGCGTAGTTGTGAGACGCGTCGATAATTTGTAGGACCTGTGTCCTAATCGATAGCCGAATGGGTTGTTCTGAAATGTTGCAGGATGTAACGTACTTGATGTTTCAATAATGCCCCGAACGGAAACGTCATGGCTTCCATTGCTGTCGTTCTCGGTTCCGTTCGCCCCGGTCGTGCGGGCGAGCAGGTGGTGCGCTGGATCGAGGAGCAGGCGCTCCAGGTCGAGGGCGTCAACCCCATCTTCATCGATCTTCGTGACTACGATCTGCCCCTCTTTGCTGAGGAGATGTCCCCCTCGATGCAGGCCCCGACCCTGCCCGAGGCCGTGCGCCTGCGCGCCAACATCGAGGCGCTCGACGCCGTCGTGTTCGTGACCCCCGAGTACAACCACTCGATCCCCGGTGTCCTCAAGAATGCGATCGACTACCTGCCCCCGGCCACCCTCAAGGACAAGGCCACCGCGCTGATCGGCTACTCCTGGTACGGCGGCGAGGCCCCTCGCGCCCACCTCCGCGATATCCTCTCCACCTTCGGCGCCGACGTGCGTGAGCAGGAGCTGGGTATCAACCTCGGCTCGGACTTCGTCGACGGTGCCTTCAAGCCCTCTGACGAGCTGAGCGCCTCGCTTCGCCAGCTCCTGGCCTCCCTGGCCTGAGTGCTGCCCCCGACAGGGGACATGCGAGCAGTATCGACGCGAGAACAACGCTGCGGCGCCACGCGCGGCGCCGCAGACATGACACGGGCGGCCCGGCAGGAAACTGCCGGGCCGCCCGTTCGTCGTAACTGGGAGTCGAATCCAAGGCTCAGATCCACGTGGGTAGCCACATGTGCGAGCGCCAAAACTCGTAGTCGACGACGTCGCCGCGCCACAGGGGCATGAAGTAGAAAGCGCACGCGAGAATCGCGATCGTCAGCGCGGCGGCCAACAAACGTCCCGCGGTCGCGGAGCGCAGTGGTGGGGGAGAGGACGGGGCTGCCCCGGTGATCGTGACGGCATCGGCCAGGAGTGCGACCATCCACGCGACCCCCAGCGCGACGAAGGGCACGAAGGCCACCGTGTAGAACGTGAAGATCGTCCGGTGTGCGTAGGTCAGCCAGGGCACGTACAGGGCGAGGTAGCCCGCCAGGATGACGCCGGAGCGCCAGTTTCGGTAGCGAAGAGTCACGATGAACACGAGGAGGAGTGCTCCAATGCCGATCCACCACAGAACCGGGTTGCCCAGAGCAACGACGTTCGTCGCGCACTTTCCAGAGGCGCACCCGGTGATTGACGCGTCGTTTGACCAGTGGAAAGACGTCGGTCGTACCTGCGCGAGCCACGTGTAGGGGTTGGACTGGTACGTGTGGGGCGTCGTCAGGCCGGTGTGGAATGTCCACATTTCCTTGTGGTAGATCCACAGGTCGGCGAGGGCACCGGTGAATCCGGAGATGCCGGACCGCCCGTGTCCGTGGGCCTGGGGGTGCGTGAACCAGCCGAACCAGGAGGCAATGTAGGTCAGGATTGCGCTGGGGACCATGAGGATGAATGCCCACCACACGTCCGCGATGAGCGCCCCGCGCACGGGCGAAGGGTGGCCGAGCCGCCAACGGTAGGTGACCTCGCGAATGGCGACGAAAAGACCGAGGCAGGCGAGTACGTAGACGCCGGACCACTTCACCGAGGACGCCAGGCCGCACAGGATGCCGGCGGCGAGCAGCCAGGGGCGCCGACCCGCGTTGGGGCCGATCGCGAAGCCGTGTTGGTCGCGCAGGGTGACGAATGCCCTCAGGCTGGCCCAGCCGTGGCGCGGGGCTCCGATGCCGTCCCATGCGGTGAGCTTGCTAGTCAGCGTTGGGCGTGACATCTGCTGGTCCTTGACGACGCACAGGAACGCAGCCAGGGCGAACATCGCGAGGTAGCCGTCGAGGATGGAGGTGCGGCTCATGACGATGGCGATGCCGTCGGTGGCCAGGAAGAGGCCCGCGAGGAGGGTGAGGAGGGGGCTGTGGAAGAGGTTCTGCGCGAGTCGGCACAGGAGGAATACGGTGATAACGCCGCAGATCGCGGTCACGATGCGCCAGCCCACCGGGTCTGTCTGTCCGAGCGCTTCCATGCCCAGGCCGATGAGCCACTTGCCCGTCGGCGGGTGGACGGGGTACCCGCCTTTGGCTGCGAGCCCGGAGACGTTGCCCGCGACGAAGGACGCGTCGTAGTTGTTGGGCCACGTGCCCTCGTATCCGAGTGTGATGAGTGACCAGGCGTCCTTGACGTAGTAGGTCTCGTCGAAGACGAGGGTGCGGACGTTGTCCAGTCCGGTCATCCGAATGATGGCAGCGATGATCGTGGCGACCGCGGTGGCCACCCAGCCGGCGGTCGGGGTGTGCAGGCGGGCTGCCCAGATGTCCCCGCCTGTCGTTGACGAGGCCGGGGCGGGGTCGTGGGGGACGCTGGCCTCGGATGTTTCGTTCTCTCGGTTGGGATTCCCGGGGCTTGGGTCCTCCGGTGCGCCGTCCTCGGGCGTCGTGTCCGCGGGGGACGAGGCCGGGGCGGGCGCGTTCTCGGAGGCGGCGGCAGGGAGAACCTTGCCGTGGGGGTCGGGTGCCTCGACGTCCTGTGGGTTGTCGTGGGTCGTGTTCGTGGTATCCATCGATGCCGAGTCTAGCGGGCTGTGTGGCGCTGTGAGCAATTGCCTGAACGTTTGCTACCGGCTCGTGGGAGGGTGTGCATCGGCCAGGTGTTGAGAATTGTTCTCGCAATGCTCTATAATTTTCGGGTACCCGAAAAATCCGTTGGAGCGATGATGATCCCCTCAACAACCCGCCGCGCGGCACTCGCCATCCTCGGCCTCGCCCTCGCGCCCCTTGCGGCGTGCGCGCCCACCTCCTCGGCACACGGCCTCACAGTCGTCGCCACAACCACGCAGATCTGCGACTACGTCACCCAGATCGCCGCAGCCTCCACCGACCTCTCCCTGGACAAGACCGACGCCTCCGGCAAGAGCTCCCACGTGGGCGCCGCCCCCGACAATGCGGCCCTGACCATGAGCCTGACGTGCCTCCTCGCCCCCAACGCCTCGGCGCACGAACACGAAATGACCCCTGCTCAAACCGCGGCCCTGGCCGACGCTGACGTCATGGCCGTCTCCGGCGTCGACCTCGAGCACTTCCTGGACGACGCGGTTGCCTCCTCCGGCTTCCACGGGCGTATGGTCGTCACCTCCGGCGTCCTGACCGCCTCCGACGTCGACAACCCCGGCGCGGCCGACCCGCAGACCCCCTACACGATCGACCGCGGGATCGAGCGCGTCGAGGTCTCCCCCTGGCCCTTCCCGCCCGAAAATGAGGGCGAGGCACCCGAATTCCGCTTCGACCCCCACGTGTGGACCTCGCCCAAGCGGGCCCGCGTCCAGGTCGAAAACCTGGGAGCTGGCCTGGCCGCCGCCGCACCCGACGCCGCCGCCTCGATCAACGCGGCCACGGCCTCGTACCTGGAGGACCTGGACGCCCTCGACGCGTGGGCGACCGCCTCCATCGAGACTGTCCCGGAGGGCCAGCGCGTCCTGTTCACCTCGCACGACGCCTTCGGCTACTTCTCGGGCGACTATGGGATCCGCTTCATCGGCGCGGCTCTCACCGACTTTAACGACCAGCAGGACGCGACCGCCGACCACATTGCCTCCGCCGTGCAGGCCGTCAAGGACTCGGGCGCCGTCGCGCTCTTCGCTGAAAACTCCAACAATTCCAAGTCCATCGAGGCGATCGCGCGCGGCGCCGGCGTCACCCCCATCGTGGGCGACGACGCGCTCTACGGCGACTCGCTCGGCCCCGACGGGAGCGCCGGAGCCACCTACGTGGGCTCGATTATCCACAACGTGCGCGCGGTGACCGACGCGTGGGGCGGCACCGCCCCGGCGTTGCCCGAACGGTTGGCGGGTCAGTGATGTCTCACCTCGTTTCTTTTGAGGACGCGGCGCTGGGGTATGGCAATACCCCGGCGCTGTCCGGCCTGACCCTCGACGTGGATGGGGGTCAGGCCCTCGCGCTTGTTGGCCCCAACGGCGGCGGCAAAACCACGCTCCTGCGCGCCGTCGTCGGCGGCTGCCAGATCCTGTCGGGGCGCGTGTCCGTCGCTGCGTCGCGCATCGGCCTGGTCCCCCAGAGCGCCGACCTGGACCTGACCTTCCCGGTCAGCGCCTCCGAGGTCGTCACCATGGGCCTGATCGCCGAGGCCGGGTGGGGTCGGCGCATCACCGCGGACATGCGGCGCCGCGTGGGCGAAGCCCTCGAGAAGGTCAACCTTTCCGACCGCGCCTCCCATCGTTTCGGCACGCTCAGCGGCGGGCAGCGCCAGCGCGTCCTCGTGGCCCGCGCCCTCGTCGCCCAGCCCGAGCTGGTCATGATGGACGAGCCCTTCAACGGCCTCGACGCGCCCAGCCGCGACATCATCACCGGACTCATCGCCTCCCTCACCGCCGACGGCGTCGGGGTCGTCGTGTCCACCCACGACCTCTCGCTCGCGCGCGACGTGTGCTCCCGGGCCTGCGTGATCGCCTCGCGCCTCGTGGCCCTGGGCCCCGTCGACGAGGCCCTGGCCCCCTCGGTGCTTGCACGCGCCTACGGGTCGAGCGCCGACGAAGCGATTGCGGCGCTGTCATGATCGCCCCCTACCTGCTGCGCCCCATCATCGTCCTGGGGCTGCTGGCCCTGGCGGTGGGGCCGGCCTCGACACTCGTGAACCTGCGCCGGGCCGAGTTCAGCGCCGAAACCATGGTGCACGGCGTCTTCCCCGGCATCGTGGTGGGCATGGCCGTGGGCGGGCGCGACGCCATCATTCCCGGCGGTGCCGTATGTGCGGCCCTCATTGCCGCCTCCCTGACGGCGGCCTCGCGGCGCCCGCGCTCCTCTGAGGCCACCACCGCCGTCCTGCTGACCGCTTTCTTCTCCCTGGGCATCGTCATCTCCCTGCGCATCGGCGACATGTCCGGTCAGCTCGAATCCCTCATGTTTGGGCGCCTCCTGGACATTACGCCCTCTCGGATGTGGACCAGCGCCGCGGTCCTGGCCGTGGCGGGCCTGCTCCTGCTGGCCACCTGGCGCGCCCAGATCGCCGTGGCCTTCGACCGCGAGGCTGCGGGCGTCAGCGGCATCCCCGTCACCTGGATCGACGTCGCCTTCAACGCGGCGCTCGGCGCGATCGTCGTCGCGGCCTCGACGGCCGTGGGCGTCCTCCTCGTCGTCGGTTACCTCATCGTGCCCGGCGCCTTCGGGCGTCTGCTCGCCTCTGGCACGCGCGCGATGGCGGCGTTGGCCGCGCTGAGTGCGCTGGTGGGCGGCTGGGCGGGCTTTGGTGTCGCCCTGCTGCGCGCGCCCCGGCCCCTGTCGCCGCAGGCCTGCGTCGCCCTCGGCGTGCTTGCCTGCTTTGCGCTCGGCTGCGTGATCCGGAAGCTGCGCGACGCTCCCGCGGGGCGGGACGAGGCCTCGGCCGGCTCTCAGGATTCCCTGACCGCGCGTGAAACAGCGCGTGAAACAGGTGCTGTCGCGGGACCAGATCTGAGTTCCGCGCGTGAAACAGCGCGTGAAACAGGGGAGAGTGCGGGCCGTGAGCGTGAAACAGTGCGTGAAACGTGGGCGTCGGCGCTGCTGACGGTGGGGGAGGCCTCGTGATCCTCAGTCTCCTGCTCGTCCCCGCCCTGCACGTCACCCTGATCGGCGCCCTCGGTGGCCTCGTCGGGGCGTTCGCATACCTGGACAAGCGCATCTTCTTCGCCGAATCCGTCACCCACGGCACCTTCCCCGGCGCGGTCCTCGGCGTCGTCATCGCCGCCGCCCTCGGCCTGGGACACTCGGGCATGTCGGCCGCTCTCTACGTCGGCGCCTTCCTCGGAACGATCCCGCTGGTCGCGCTGATGCGATCCCTCGCGTCGATCCCCGGCATCTCCAGCCAGGGCGCCGCGGGCATCGTCCTGACCGCCGGATTCGCCACCGGGTACTTCCTGGCCACCTGGTTTAAGCCCCTGCCCCTTGCGGTCAGCTCCTTCCTGACCGGATCCGTCATGACCGTCTCGCCCGCGGACGTCGCCTGGGCGGGGGCCGTCCTCACGGTCGCGCTCGCGGTTGTCGCCGCTGGGCACCGCCAGCTCCTGGCCCACTGCTTCGACCCCGCCGACCCCGGGGCCGCGCGCGGGGCCTCTCGCAACGAGCGCATCATCCTGGGCCTCATCCTCGCCGCCGTCACCGTCGCGATCCCCGCCGTCGGCACGATTCTGTCGATCGCCCTCATCGCCGCCCCCGCCGCGGCAATCGCCCCCCACGCGCGAAGCTCGCGCGCCTTCCTCATCGCCTGCCCCCTCCTCGGTGCCCTCGTCGGCCTGGCTGGCTTGGTGATCGCCGTGCCCGCGCGGCTCAGCGCCGGCGGTACTATCGCTCTCCTGTGCGCGGGCGCCGTCCTGGCCTCACGCCTGCCCGGCTGGGTGCGCGCGAGGAGCGCGTAGCACGTGCTGAGCGGAGACAGTGCAGCCGTCGCGCGTTCTCCCTATTGGAAACCGGCAGGTATCCGACAGGGAGAACGCGTTCAGGGTTATCGGCCGATGCGCGCGCGGCTGGCATCTCCTCGAGATCCAACTGATGCGGAGAATCAGTCGGTCGACGGATCGACGTCCCTAGCGATCCGCGACTGGCACAGAGCCACGCCCCAGGCGCATGGCATCGGTGCCGTGGGCAATCAGCCGCACTGCCAATTGCAGTGTGGGCAGCGGTAGTTCTGCGCGTTGAAAGTGACGTAGAAGACGCCCGAGCAGTGCGAGCACACTCGTCGGATGTTCTCATTGCCACGCGGACTTGCGGATGCGACGTACGTGAACATCGTGTGATCACCTCCTTTCGTGATACACACGATACAAACCGGGGCTCGCGGCGCGACGGGCAACGAGAGAAATGTACTAGTACTTGTACAGCAAGTGTTCATCGCGGGTCCCTAGTCGGGGAGGCGCCGTGGTCCGCCAACCTCCGGAGCGGCACCCGACGCGGATGATCGCTGAGGCCATCCGGCCTCGTCCCCGAGCGCAGTGTATGAGCAACAGTCATCCATCACCCCTCCAAATACCCAAACAATCGCTATTTTGTGCGCTCAGTGCGTGTTGATGCTTCCCCCACCCACCGCGCCGCTCACAAGAAGACCCACGCGGTTGTCGCGACGAAAAATGCCACCTGACCAGCGGTGTTGGAAAAGCGTTCCTGGGCAATTAGACTGAGAAAAAAATACGTCTTAGCCCGGTCAATCAGACCCAGAAGCGCGGGGAGGCACGAAGATGAAAACCGCTGCACAGATCGTGGTCATCGACGATCACCGCGTCGTCGGACTCGGCGTCAAGGCAGCGTTCGAGGACCAGGGGGCCGACGCCTCCATTGCCTGGTCGCCGACCGTTCGCGAGGCGCGGTGGAAGCGCGGGCAGGTCGCCGTCCTCGACCTGCGCCTCGCCGACGGCTCCGCCCCCGACACGAACATCGCGTACATCAACGGATACGGGATCCCCGTGGTTGTCTACACCTCCGGCGACGACCCCTACCTGGTGCGACGCGCGATCGCCGGCGGTGCCCTGTCCATCATCCGCAAGAGCGCGCCACCCGACGACCTCGTCGAGGCCGTCCTCGCCGCCGCCGACGGCGTCACCTTCCCCACCCCGGATTGGGCCGCGGCACTGGACGCCGACGAAGATTTCGTCGCAGAACACCTCTCAGACCTCGAGGCGCACATCCTCGCCCACTACGCCTCCGGTGAGAGTTCCGCCTCCGTGGCGCGTGCCCTCAGCGTCTCCAAAAACACCGTCAACACCTACATCGCCCGAATCCGCGGTAAATACAGGGAATCGGGACGCCCCGCCGAATCGCGCGTCGACCTCTTCCGACGCGCAGCTGAAGACGGCCTCGTCAGCTACTACGACTAATGCACCCGCGCGACCTCGGCCCCTACGCGCTGCACATGCAGCGCCTCCTCGTCCTGACCTGCGTCCTCGCAGCCATCTTTATCACCATCATCAGCGGACCCCAACTGGTTCCGGTGGGGCTTTCGCGCGCTGAGCTCGTGCAGTGGGTCGTCTACTCGCCGAACCTGATTCTCCCGCTCTGCGCCGGAGCGTGCGCGCTCGCCGCGATACACAAAGCGGTGACCACACGCAAGCATACGCACACGTGGACCGATACCGGCTGGTTCGTGCTCATGCGCCTGTACCTCGCGTGCTACCTTGCGCTCATCGTCGCGTGCACGATCCTGCCAGCCATAAACCTCGGATCCCCGGTGCCCCCGGTGTATTTCCACGCCATCGCCTCCGACACGAACCCGATCCTGGCACTCTACCCACTCGCTGCGATCAGCTGCATCGCCGTCCTGCGCGGACGCTACACGGCCGCCTACCTCAGCGCCATCGCTCCGCTGCAGATCATCGTCATGATGAGCGCCAACCCCGACAACAAACTACTCGAAACATCGGTCGGCCCCCTCTTCTTCCTGCTCACCGCCATGGCCAACGCGGGAATGCTTGAATGGACCCTCATGATCGTGCGCGGCCTCGACCAAACCCGCGCCAACGCCCGCGACGCGGAGCATGCGCTCGCGGGAGAGCGCGCCCAGGGGCGTGCACGGGCGCGTAGCAACGGTCTCATCCACGACTACGTGCTCTCGGCTCTGATTCTCGCGTGCAAACGAGGCATCGACGACATCGAGGTGCGCGCGGCAGCCCACTCCGCGCTGTGCGCACTCATCCCCGCCCCACCCTCCAACGGGTTCATGGACGCTACACAGATGCGGGGAGCATTCGAGGCCCTCGTGCGTCCCGGGAACACGCGCTGGAAGCTCGCATGTCACCTTCCTGCAAAAGGCTGGCAGATCCCCGCCCAGGTGGGCGCCGAGGTCGTCGCCGCGACCCACGAGGCACTCAACAACGTTCGCCTCCACGCAGGATCCGACACCTCGGACCCGAGCCAGCCCGCGCGCTGCCGCGTCGTTGTCTCAGCCGGGGCGGATTCCATGCGCGTGACGATCACCGACACGGGACAGGGCTTCGACCTTGAGCGCCTCGCCGAGGGGCGACACGGCGTCCGGGGTTCCATCGTGAAGCGGATGGAGTCGGTCGGTGGCAACGCAACCCTGGCCTCGAAGCCCGGCGGAGGCACGCTCGTGACCCTGGAATGGCGCGACCCCCAGAGTCGACGCTTCCGGCCGCGGCAGGCGATTCGCTCCGCGTTCGCGTGGCGGACCCGCGCGGGTACGCGCGACAAAGACCCGTCGCGCACCGCGTGGGATTCGCAGGTCCGCGCGGCCGCAGAGTCGCGCGGAGCGCGGCTGCTTGTTCTGGTCGGCGTTGTGTTTCATAGCTATATGGTGGCGATCGAATTCAGCCACGGGGCCTACTCACATAGGGGCCCCGTCATCCTCTCCCTCGCGATCATGGCGGTCGCAGGAACCCTATTGGTGGCACCGTGGCCCGACCGCGTGCCCCCGAAACTCGTGACCTGGGGGAGTGCCGCTGTGATCGGTGTGTCCAACCTGCTGGTGCTCATCCCGATTCGGGGAGCGTCCGCATGGCCGGGCTGGTCCGGGTGGAGCGCGGGCGCATCGATGTTCCTCGCTGTGCTGCTCCTCCTGCGTCAGCGCACGGCCGAGGCCGTCGTTGGCTGCGTCGGCTTTGTGGTCGCAGTCGCCGCCTGGGTTGCACTCTCAGGTAGGCCGCCCGGCCTCGTCTTTACCTTCACGATCGGCCACATCATCACGTTCATGTTCTGGTTTGCTCTCGTGTCGTGGTCGGGCACCGTGACCTCCGCGATCGAACGAGCCCTCAAAGCCGAGGAGCAGGCGCGCCTGGAGAGGGAACTGCAGGTGAGCATTAATTCGGCCATGGCGGTCAAGCTCGCCGACGTGTCCGTTCGCGCGCGCAGGACCCTCGAGGCGCTCCGGGATGAAGAAGTGACACCTGAGATCGCCATGGAGGCGCGCCTGCTCGAGGCGGAGCTGCGCGACGAGATCCGCGCTCCCTTCTTCACCGGAACCGCCGCCGTGGAAGCGGCGCGTCGCGCGCGAGGACGAGGGGTCGAGGTCCTCCTGCTCGATGACCGCGGAGGCGAAGGTGTGCGTGGAACCGGGGAAGGGGACGACGACGCACTGTGTTCGCTCATCGTGTCGCGCGCAACCGCCGCACTTGACGAGGCCGTGGCCGGGCGCGTCGTCGTGCGGGTGTGTCCCGCGGGCAGACGGTGGGCCGCGACGATCCTCACCGACGCGGGGCTGGCCGTCGTGGAATCGAAGGCGGCATCGACGAGCGTCTGTTGAGTGGGGAAACCTCGTTCCATCACTGAAGCACTACACGGTTACTGTGTATAACTTGTGATATTTGCGACACTGTGGGGTGTGCGTTGGGGGATACTGGAAGTGTCCTCTGATGGAGGGCGATTCTTTCACATCACAACACAGGTATTAGGAGTCTGACATGACGCGATGGAAGAAGGCGGTCGGCGTCGTAGCGGCCGTCATGGTTGTGGTCTCGCTGACGGCGTGCTCTGGATCAACGAGGACCAAGGGGGGTGACACGACCTGCGGGGAGTATTTGACGATGTCCTCTGACGATCAATATGAGGCAGTCAAGGACCTCCTGTCGGAGAAGGGGAAGACTCCTTCAAAAGCCATGATTCAGCTGAGTGTCAGTTCAGCGAAGCTCTTTTGTGTGACGGCGGGCGACGATCAGTCCAAGATTCGCGAGATCAACGGATAGGTGGCGCGCCTTCCCGCTCATTCACCTTGATGTGCGGACGAGTGAACGTGGCTGTGGGGGCCACCCATTGGGTGGCCCCCACGTATGTCGTGCCTCGTGCGTTGGCTACTTGTTGATATGGCGATCGAGCCAGGCTTTGAGATCCGGGTAAATCGACGGATTCTTCGACAGCGCCACCCACAGGTCAGGCCTCGTCCGAGCGATCTCCGCCTGGACCTCCCACGGCGTCGCCGGATCTATCGCGTCGGCGGCAGTGAAGCGGCTTCCCGGCGAGACTGCCGCGCGCGTCATGTCGAGGTCATCGTCGTCGTAGGCGTCGGCCGAGGCCTGCTGAGGCTGAGCGATGTCCGGTGCCTGTTGGGGCGCCGAGACCTGCTGGGGTTCGGGGGCTTGCTGGGGCACCGAGACCTGTTGGGGCGCCGAGACCTGCTGGGGTTCCGGGGCTTGCTGCAGGGCAGGTGCGGGCGAAGCGAGCGGGCCAACCGAGAACGGCTGATTGACCGGGGCGTCCTCGCTGGGGGAGGTGAGAGGGCCAATCGAGATCGGGCGGTTAAGCTCTTCGGCCGCGCTCTGGCGCGGTGCAGGGGCTTCCGGGGCTGGAGGCATCGACGGTGCAACCGCTGTCGGCGCGGGAGCCGACGCGGAGGGCGCGCCGGAGGCGGGCGTGTGCACCTGCTGAGCCACGGCCTCGTTCGTGAGAGGCTGTGCAACGTTGGCCGCCTGGGGCTGCGAGAACGCCGGTGCCGCGGGCGTCGTCAGAGCGCTCGGCGCCACTTGAGCGGCGGTGGTGGCCTGCGCAACCCACGCCTGGTAGGCCTGCGCCTCCGCAGCGTTGGCGGCGGGCGGGCGCTTCCACGGTTCTGGGTCCTGGGCTGCGAGGGGGTCGGGCAGCGCCGCAGGGCCGAAGTAATCCAAGGCCAGGACCGCTACCGCACCACCAACGATGAACAGCGACGGAAGGAGCCTGTGATCCTCGTCGGCCAGCAGGAAAAACCACGGCAGGCCGATGGCGAGCACCGCCAGTGCGATGAAGTGTGGGGTGGTGTGTTTCATTTCCACTTCACCTTTCCTTGTTCACTGATGATCTCGCAGTACGGGTCACATGCCCTCATCGCCCTGATGACGCGCCGTTCCAGATTGGCTAGGCTCCTGGCCTCGGGCACCAGACCGTTGAACTGCAATGCTTGGACGACGCTCCACAGGAGCTGCGTGCCTTCTTTGTCGGTGAGCAGCGTCGCAGACCACTGCGTGAAGGTCAGGCGGCCCTTCGATTGGAAAACGAGACCGGCGGGATCGTCCGAGCGCCACTTGAAGACGCTGGCAGGCCACCACCGTGGGGGCTTTTCGCTAGCCGGGACGTCGATTGCCTCCCACGCAGCCTCAAGGAGTGCGTGAGCAGACACTGATTTCGGGGTGATGAGGTGTGTTCTGCCCACCGCCCCCTCGCCCTCGCGGTGCGCTTTCCGGAAAATCAGCTGGGTGATCTTCGCGGAGATTTCCTGACGCAGCCGGAACCACCCGTAATAGAGGAAGCCGCAAGCGATGAGAATGATGATTGCTATCGCCGTGGTCATGATGTGTTTCTCCTAGTTGGAATGATAGTTGTGATCAGGCAGTGGCTCCCGATTGTTTGCTTCGTCGCGACACCGGGAGAACCCCTCAAGTGACCAGGAAGCCCTGCCGACGGCACTCAGTGCGTCGTCGGCGGTCCCGGGATGACTGTTAGTCGGCGGTTGCTTCTTCGGGTTCGTTTGTGGCCTCCGACGTGGTCTCAGCTGTGGCCTCGGACTCGGATTCAACCTCGTCGGCGGAACCGGAAACGAAGTAAGACGCTGCGATGAGCAGATCGAAGAGCTCGAGCATGAGGTTCTTGATCATGGCCATCTGCGTTACGAAGGAGACGATCACGATCTGCTTCGTGTCGGGCACGTGCGCCCAATAATCGACGCGCATCCGCTCGAATTGAAGCTTCTCCGCCTCGGCGCGCAGGGCCGCTTCCTCGGGAGTCTCCTCCTCGGGGACCTCGATCTGGAACGAATCATCCTTCTCGATGAGCAGGCGGCGCAGCGCGCGATAGTTTCCGCCCTCAACGTCGACGAACGTGTCGTCCGCGTCATCGAAGCCCATTCGAAGGATGCCAAATACTTCGTCGCTCTCCGTGCCAATCGCCGGGCTCATGCGCAGGCCCGGCGGCTGGTAGACCGTGATGTTCACAGGGAAGGGCGCGTCCTTTTCGAGCTCCTTGCCAAAGTACATCGCAACGGCGCCGCCTTCCGCGGCCGCGGCGCACGCATCGACCACCTGATCGTGCATCTGGCGACGCAGCACGGCCGCGTCGTCCGCCGGGCCGACAATGCCCTGGACCATGCGCTCGACGTCCTGTTCCGAGGCCCCCTCATCCGTGATCGCCACGGGGAACCAGGTGCCCGGTAGGTTGAAGACGAGGCGTGGGTCCTCGCTGGGGCTCTTATCGCTTGCCATCGTTGATTCCGCTTTCTCGCATGGAGCTTAGATGCTGGTTGTCTAGGTTCGTCGAAGGGGGGGGAATGAGAGACGTTGCGCAGACAAGGCTCAGGCCAGATTTCGCAACGGATCAATCTCATCTACTCGATCAATGCGTCTGTTGTACAGGCGGCCGTGCTTGGCATCGTACTGTTGCTTCATAGCCTCGAGCCCATGTCCCCATCTCGGGTCGAGGTTCCACCAGTCCTTGGCGTCTGCTTTGATGTTAATCTGCTTTCCGTATGCTTCCGGCAGAAGTGGCGAAGACTGTATAGACGTAAGCGGATCCTTGGAGAAGCGGTAGTTTTCGACGCGGGCACGCGCATCAACGTCGGAAGTGAAGAAACCGTTTTGTATTGCCGACTCTCGAGCGAGCGTCATGCTCGTGTAACTCAATCCCGCAGCGTTGAAGGTCGTCGCCCTCGACCCCGTCGCGATCGAACCCGCCGACGCGAGCTCCCCGCCCAGGGAATGGCCGGCCAGGGAGAAGTTGCCCGCGGTGACGCCGTTGGCCATCAGGCGCTGTTTGACGCTTGTCGCGGCGACAATTGCCTGACGGACTTGCGGCGAAATGTCCGCTGCCCCCAACACATCGCTGGTCACGTCGCCTTCCGGATCGCCGAAATTGGTTCCGTCGTAGGACAAGACATAGCGCCCGTTGTCGTCACGGAAGAGCGTCGCGTGGAAGCCGGTTCTCTTGTCTTCGAAGATCGTCGGATCGATACCCAGTTTCCGCAGCTCGGCGGGGCTCACCTCGTGCCAGCCGGGAGGCTCCTTCCAGTCTCCGCGGGGGTGGGGCCTACCCGCGAGGTCCATTTTGTCCCGGATGAGGCCCTCCCTGCCCGGGCGAGTGTTGACGGTCTCCGTCGTCTCCCCGTTGTCACCGTAACCGACGCCAGACGGCCCACGTTTGCGCTCGGCTTCGTCGAGCTGGGCGTTATGTGCCTGCATGAGTAACTTTTGGCGGCGTCCCTGCAGGGTAGCAGCTCCTAATGTGAGAAACAGAAGGAGGTAAGCGCGGAACTTTGGGTCTTGTAGGGCGCCGAGCCCTAGTACGGAAGAAATAATCGTACCAAGAACTACGCTGGCCGCTTTGACAACTATCTTGAGAGCTTCAACTATCTTGTCTATAAACTCCTTGAGGACTTTTTTCCACTCGCTGAACTCTGCGAGTGCCTTGCCGACGTTTTTGATGAACTGAGAAATTTTGTCGATCAGGTTGTCGTTGGTGCTGGATATCGCCGTGTCGATCTTGGAGATGGTTGCGTTTGCAACAGCATCGACGATCATTTGTTCTTTTTTGATATCCGACGCAGCCCCGGTCATAGCACCGGCAGCACGCTTTTCGTCGGCGCACGCCTGTTTATAGGCGTTTTGCGCGTTTGTGACGTTGGTAGAGGGGGCGTGCGAATCTTTCAGTGCCTCAAGCTGACGCTTGGTCTTTTTCGCGGCCTCCTGGGCGGCGCTGTGCTGTCGCTTGGCGGTCTCTCCTCGGGCCGCCGCTGCGTCGGCTCGCTTGTGGCAGTCGGCTAGGATCACCTGGTATTCCCGCAATGCCAGGCCCGTATTCAGGTAGCGGCCGTGTGCCGCCTCCAGGCATTTCTTAGCGTTGCTCACCTGCCTGTACGTTGCGACGACAGCGAGCGAGTTCGCCGTCGTCACAAATTTACTGAGGCCATCGATCGCGGACTGGATGCTGTTCGCGGAGGTGATCAGCCCCTCAACCTTCGTTTTCAGGGCGGTGGGTTCTCCCGGCAGGGTACTCATTATTTCTTTCTCCTCAGCGCGTTCTCGAGGTCTCTGTCGAGATCCTCGAAGGTTTCGGCGATGGCCTCGAAGGTCTTCGCCAGTGCCTCCAGGTGCTCGCGGAAACGCCCCCGGGTGGTGTCCCAGTTATTGCCGAACTCCCTGACCTTTCCCGCGAGTTTGTCATGGCCGACAACAGAGGCAATGTCCAAGGCGTCGATCTTCGCATCGTCCAACAGGGCTGCCGTTGCGCGCAGGGACTTCGACCGGTTGCGCAACTCGGTCGTGTCGAGTGACAGGTTCACCATGGCGTTTCCTTTCTTCAGAGGACCTGGGGCGCGGACGTGTCCTCCCGCGCCCCAGGCGGTGACGACCTTACTTACCGGCCGCTCGTGCCAGCTGCTCGTCAGTCTCCTGGAGGGCCTGGGCGGCTTTGTTCAGGTAGTCGGCCATGCCGTCGATTCCCTTGACCGTGCGCGTCGCGCCCTGGGTGAACTCCTGGTACGAGCTGTCGAAGGCGCCCGAGGCGCGCGACGTCGTAAAGCCGTTCTGAACCAGCTGCTGGACCAGCGAGCGCAGCTCGTTGAGCTTGGACTCAAGATCCTGCTGGCCGTTGCGCAGGCGGGTGGCCGCAGAATGCATCTGATCGTAGGTGACATTCAGGTTTGTCATTGTGTTCCTCCGTTGAGAATTGGATACCCGGGGTGGGTATCGCGGATCTGGTGTGTTCGAGCCGACGGTTCCCACGTCGGATGGGTGATTAGCCCGTAATCTCAAACTAACATTTCGTTTTGTCACTGACGATGGGGACTAGTCCCCATCGGGTTTTGTCATACTCGGGGCACCTGCACTTTCCACTGTTTGCCGGACTGAACAAAGTAGCCGCGACCCGGCACGGCCTCGGCCCCGAAGATACCGGGGACGGGAACTCCGACGGCGTTCTCGCCCTCACCGGGCGAGGGGCACAGGACGATCCCTGTCCGGCCGCTGCGCACCCCGGATGCCAGCGAGCCGCCGAATGACCACCCGGACACGTCGGCCTCGGCCACGACCAAATGACCATTGGCCTTCGCTGAGGCGATAGCGTCCTGCAACTGTTGGTCACACGCGGAGAAAGAGAACTCTCCGATACCCTCAACAAAGAGGACGACTCCCGGCGTGGTCTCCGGAGCTTCTTCCTCAAACAGGTGACCATGCTTGGCAAGCATGGACGCGATCTTGTCTGCTCCCTGCGCTGTCTCCGTCCACAGCGGTTCCCTCGCCACCAGGGATCGGCGTGCACATGCGTGCAGCATGACCGCATTCGGGAAAGCACTGTGGACGCTGCGTGCCAGCCACCGGACGGTGTTGGTCCTGCCAGACTGAGCGGGGCCGGTGATCGCGAAGGTACCCCCAGGGCGCAGCGGCATCGGGGCAAGCGAGCCCGCCTCGACCCCGATGACGGGGCGTCCTTCGACAACGCGATCAACCTCGCGCTCCGGTATGTCGAGCGGCAGGGAACGGATCGGTGTCGGGCGGGTGCGTCGGCGCATAAACGAGGCGCCTGCCAGTGATTCGATCTCCCTGGCCTGGTCGTAGTCCGTGACATTCCTGCCGAGGATCGGCAGCTGCAAGAGGTTGGGGTTACCCACCTGCATGGCGCGTCCTGGAGCGCTCGACGCGCTCAGAACATCGCGCGGAAGATTGAAATAGAGGTATGCGTCCTCGTCGGTGAGACGCAGAACCACCTTGCGTTGGAACGACGCGGCGATCGAGTTCGGGATGGCCTGCGGCCGGTCCGCCGATACCGCGAAGTGAACGCCGACTTCGCGCCCGTCCGACAGAATCTGCTGGAAACGGCTCCAGATCTTCGCATGTCGGCCGACGAGCTGGTAGGTCTCGGCGAACGTGGCGATCCCATCGATGAGCACGAGGTATCGGGGCTCGTCCTGCTTACCCGAGAGTTCCCGGTAGGAGGTCAGGTGGCTGGCGTTGACGGCCTTGTAGGAGACAGAACGCTCGTCGACGATGCTACCGAGGAAGTCGATGAGCTTAGCAATCCTCTCTTCGTCGTCGCCCTGGATAACGTTGCCGACGCTGGGGAGCTTCTGAAGCATGTCGAGGCCTCCGCCGGCGAAGTCGAGGGCGTAGACGTTGACGGGACCTGAGCTGGGGGTGATGCCTGCAGCGATCGCGAGCGATCGCAGCGCGGTCGTCTTTCCGGAACCGGAGGCGCCGTAGAAGGCGATGTGTCCGTCCGTGTCGGGTCGGAAGTACTCCACTTCCTGCGACTGGTCCTCGGGGTCGTCTAGGACACCGAGGACGATCTTGGCGTCGGAACGCTGGGGTAGAAGCGAGAGGTCGTAGATCGGTGCGAGTTCGGGCAGCCACGGCTTGCGAGGCGCCTGGATGTTCGCTTTGGCCGACGCTGCGCAGATAGTACCGACAACTCGGGTGATGTCGGTAGGGATCTCCTCGCGAGGCTTGGGCGGCTCGGGCGTCTTCCACTTCTGCGGCAGGCCGAAGCCCAGCGCCTCGATGTCAACCTGCGTCGTCTTGAGTCCCTCGGCCGTGCGGGCACCCGGGTAGGCCGACTGGAACACCGAGATTCTGCCGGGGCCTGTCTTTGCCGCAGCACGGCCGGGCGTGTTCTGCGGGAAGTGGGCGGCCATGGCATCCCCGAGGACATCCTGGGAATCATCGGTGTCAGCCATGCGCAGGGCGACGCGCAGGTTTGTGTTCGCACGAAGGTTGTCCTTGATGACGCCCGCAGGGCGCTGGGTCGCCAGGATGAGGTGCAGGCCGAGGGAACGTCCTCGTTGGGCGACGTCGACGACGCCGTCGATGAACTCGGGAACCTCGTTCACGAGCGCCGCGAACTCGTCGACGACAATGACGAGCGATGGGGGGCAGTCGGGATCGCCGGACTTCTCGAGGGTGACGAGGTCTTTTGCTCGTTTTTTGTTGAGAAGGCGCTCGCGGTAGTGCAGCTCCGCTCGTAGTGAGGTCAGGGCGCGGCGCACCAGGTAGGGCGACAAGTCGGTGACCAGGCCGACGGTGTGCGGCAGATCCGTGCACTGCTCGAAGGCGGAACCACCCTTGTAGTCGACGAACAGGAATGTCAGCCTATCGGGTGACACCGATTGGGCCATGCCGAGGACCCACGCCTGCAAGAACTCGGACTTGCCGGCACCCGTTGTGCCGCCGACCAGCGCGTGCGGTCCATGCAAGCGTAGGTCCAGCTGCATGGGCTCGCTCGCCCCCTGGCCGACGATGGCTGACAGGGGAACGGCCGGAATCTTGCGATGGGGGTGCCCCGGTGTGCGGTCGATGATCGAGTGCGAGGCCCTCCACCGTTCGATGATGGCGTTGGGATCGTCCGCCAGTTCCTGGCCAGTCAGATCCACGTAGGAAATGGAGCCTGGCAGATCCGAGTCATCGTCGACGGGGACTCCCGCGTCGAAAAGAGGGGATAGTGACCGGCCCAGGGCAGCCAACTCCTCGTCCGAGACGCGGTCCACGCTCACGTCCTCAAGCGCGCGCGAGGCGCGTACGTCACCGATGGAAGCCTGCCTGCCGTCGAATGCGATGAACGACCGGCACGCCGCAGGCAATTCGGAGAACGAAGGGGCCATCCACACAAAGTAGATACCTCGATCAGGGCCCAACTCGGCAAGACGGTTCAGGCGAGCGCGGTCCACCAGCACGTCGTCCACGAAAACGACCACCGCGGGAATCGGATTAGGGAACTTCTTCGACGTATCCTGCGCAGAGGCCTCGCTAGAGGAGGCGGAAGCAACCTCGGGGCCGCGGTCGGAGACCTCGCTGGGGTCGCCCTGAGTGCGGGCTTCGAGCAGGCCTTCGAGCGAAGAGAGCAGGACCTTCGCGGAAGCCGAGTCGGAGGCAAGGTGGACGCCGGCACCGAAGGGGGAGTGCGGGGAGGAGCAGTGAGGGAGCCACTTCATCCACTCCCATCCCTGCACGTGATCGGTGGAGGTCATGCAGGTGACGATGACTTCAGCAGGCGAGTACTGTGCCGCCAGCTGGGCTGCGATCGCCCCGCGCGCCTGCCTGAGGACGTCGCTCGGGCCGCACAAGCCCAGGCCTCCGGACGAGCGGATGTCGGCAACGAGTGGAACATTCGTGACCCGCGAGTACTCAACGGCGAGCGCGCGCACCTTGGCGACCGCCTCCGGAAGACCCGTGCGCTGATCCGCCCCTTCGATGGTGACCGTCGCGGTGTCCGTCCCTTGCCCCAGGCGGAACTTCAGGAACTCCGGGTGCTCGGGCCTGCGTATCCACAACGAGCCGTCGCGACGCAGCGCCCCCTCGATGGTCTGCTTGATCGGAGGGAACTGAGCGTGGCGGGACTCCACATCCTCGCGTCGACTGTCATCCAGGTCCTGGTGGGTGACCTTCAGAGCATCTTCAAACTGTGTCATTGCTTCGGTGAACTCGCTTGTCGACTGTCGACGTTGGTCCCACCACGAGCCGATCATGATGATCGGACTCAGGATGATGAACACCAAGCTCGTCAGCTGTCGGGTCAGGAGGAACATGGATGCGCCCATAATCAGGGGGGCCACGAGGCCGATGAATGGGAAACGCGAGGGCTTGGGGCGGGTCGGTGCATCGGGGAGCTTGATCGTTCGGGGGGTCGCGTGTGGGATGACCTGAGGCGACCTGATGAATGCGATGTCCGTGGACTCGCCAGTCGATTCGGGCATCTTTGTCTGGACCAGTTGGATCTGAGTGTCTCCAAGGAGGACCACGTCACCGGGTGTCACCGTGGCCTGCTGCACGCGCTGGTTGCCAACGAGGACACCGTTGGCTGAGTTGAGGTCGTGAATTTCAATGCTTGAGCCGACGGTGATGCGAGCATGTTCCTTCGACACTCGACGGTCGTTGAGCATGATCGTGCACGAGGGAGATCGGCCCACGGTTGTGCCGCCGAAATACAGGGGGACGCACATGCCCTTGTCATTTCCGTCCAGGACGCGTAGCTCGCCCGCCACGCCTCCCGTTGGAGTCGCGTCTTTCGCCGAGGCGATGTCGACAAGTGAACCCGAGTTGAGTCCTGTCTCAGTCACGTATGCCGTTGACGGCAGGACTGAGGTGATTCTTCCGTCCACGGGATCGAGAACTCTGAGCGTCAGCGAATCGGGTGCAGCCAGGGTGGCGGCGCTCTGTCGCGGACCCGAGGAAGCCAGAGCGGCAGCAACATCTCCGACCGTCGCCGTTGCATCGGTGGTGACCAGCAGGTCGATATCCTCGCGGGTACGCCCGCGCAGTGTCAGTTTGATCTTCATCGCCGGTCCTTTCCGGTGAGTGCATCGGGTGTGCTGTTGCGTCGTTTCTCATCGTCGAGCAGATACAGGTCGCTGCTGGAGACCAGCCGCGCCGCGACCGCGTATTCGACCAGCCTGACGCGCCTGTGTGTCGCCAAGGACCCCGGCCTGCCCCGCATGCCGGGCACTCCCATCCGGTCGAGCTTGTCGGCGACGTTGTCGAGCTTTCGGTTGAAGCGGGTGATCGGCCACCCCAGCCGCGCAGCAGCCTCGGCATTGCGCGGGATATCGGTCGCGCCGGAACCAGCCTGCGTCAGCCAGGGTTCGCACAGCGCCAGGATCAGCAGGTACTGCGACGGCGTGAAACGTGCTTCCCCGACCGTGGCCTCGCCGGTGTCGGCGGCGGGGGCGGAGTAGCTGCGGAATGTCGTCCCGCGCACGGTGATGGAGAACTCGTAGGTCGTGGGCCCGGCGGCGAATACGACGACGGCCGACTCGAAGACCAGGGGGATGCGCGCCCCTGGCCCGACCCGAGCCTGCATGGACCCCGAGGCGTCGGCGACGGTGACCGCGATCCGCGACCCAATGTTGTCCAGCCACCACAGGCCGTCGTGGCAGCTGATCCGCACAAGCCTGCGGTGCAGGTAGGGGTTGTCGTCAATGCACAGGTCGGCCTCGCGGCCAATGAGGAACTCCTGATCGGCGCGAACCTCGTAGATTTCGCCGCAGTAGTCGATGACCGCGGATACGTCCTCGGTGGACTCCGGTTGGATACTCGCCGCGCTCATGGCGTCTCCACACATTCGATGGCCTCGTTCGAGGAGCGCCCGTCCGAGTTGCGCACGGCGACCGACAGGCAGGTGCGCCCCGGTACAACCGGAACGGTGACCGTCGTCTCCTTCGTCTGGCGCACAGGGTGGTCCTCCTTGGGGTCCTCGACGTGGTAGAGGTACGTCGTCCCGGTGCCGACCGCGTCCCACGTGAAGGTGACCCCCTCAGGGGTGACCGTGCCCGCCAGACCGGTAATCGATGCGTTCGCGTTGGCCGAGGGCAGCCCGTCGAGTGGAGGCGCATCAGGCGAGGACTGGGCCGGAGCCACCGTGCTTCCTTCGCCGCGCAGCACCGTCCACACGCCGAAGGCGACGCCGCTCACGAGGAGAAGCACGAGCAGGAACCCAGCCACGACCGAGCCGAAGCCCCTGGAGGGAGCCTCCTCGGCCTCGTCCGTCTCAGAGGCCCGAGGCGCGTCCTCACGCGTGGACCCCGCGTTCGCGGGACCGCTCTGCGGCGCGCTTGCCGGAGCCGGGGCCGGGTCCACCTTCGCCAGGACGGCGACCGTGCGGTCATCCTCCTCGTCAGGGACGGACGAGGCCGGGGCTGGGGCGTGGGAAGAAAACACGGCGATGGGCGCCGCGCAGGTCTCGTCCCCCTCCTCATCCTCAAAGGTCCCGGTGGGCGCTTCCACCCCCATGGCCTCGAAGGGCGTGGGGGTCAGGCGCAGCGAAGACTGCACGTTTTGAAGCGCGAGGGCGAACTCCCGCGCCGACTGGTAGCGCCGCTTGGGGTCCTTGGACATCGCAATCGCGAGGATGCGCTCGAGCTCCGCGGGCACGTCGCTGCGGCCGATGGCGGGCACCGGGGAGCGCAGCACGCGGTTGAGTACGGAGAGCTCGCGGTTGTCTCCCCCGGGAATCTCGAAGGGGGAGTGGCCTGTGAGGATACCGTGCACGGTGGCGGCCAGGGAATAGACGTCGATGGTCGGACCGAAGGGACCCGTGCCGTCCTGTTGCTCCGGCGGTGCCCACGCCACGGAGAAACCGCCCGGGGATTCCTCGCCCGTTCCCGTCTGCGCGGCGATGCCGAAGTCAGTGAGGACGGGGTGCCCAAACTGGGTGAACAGGATGTTCATGGGCTTGACGTCGCGGTGGATGATCCCGCGCTGGTGGAGCGTCTCCACTGCGCCCGCGATGCGCACGCCGACGTCAAGCGCCTGGGACACGGGGATGCGGTGTTCTTTGGAACGCTGGCCCAGGTGCGGGGGCGGACAGTACTCCATGACCAGGTAGTGGCGGCCGTCGTCCGCAATTCCCCCCGTGTAGAAGGACACGATGGACGGGTGGTTGGCGACCTGAGCCATCAGGTTCACTTCGGCGTCAAAGGCCGCCGAGGCCCGGGCGTTGGAATCCGGACGCAGGACCTTGACCGCCACGTCGCGTTGGGGCATCTGCTGGCGGAACAGGTAGACGTCGGCGAAACCGCCCGTGCCGAGGTGGCGGACGAACGTTGCGCCCGGAATTGCCGGGGGATCGAGTGGTTGTCGCATTACGCCTCCATTCGGAATGAGATGTTCTCGCCGAGCTCGACGACGTCCCCCGGCTTGAGGACCATGGCCACAGACCCGTCCAGGCGGACGGGGGCCTGCCCGGGGCGCATCAGCAGAGTGCCGTTTTGGGAGCCGAGGTCGTGGAGCCGCACGTCCCAGTCGTCGATCCGCAGCTCGCAGTGACTGCGAGATATCTTCTTGCCGGGGCTCGGGACAATGGCCAGGCGCGCGGGGGCGCGACCAGCGGTCGGGGTTGAGCGGGGACGTCGCCCGATGATGATGTCCTGGTTGAGGGGCACCTCTTCCCCCGTGGACAGGATGATCCGGCCCAGGTCTGGGCGCGGGACGGTGACGGAGCTGCTGCTCAGCGGAGACGAACAGATTCGACACGACGAGGCGTGGGTCGGGTTCGGGTGCCCCTTCTCGCACAGGACCGCCAGGACCTGCGGACCGACCGCGGCTGACGTCGCCTGCACGCAGGACGTGTCCTGCGCGGGCTCCGTGCCAATCTGTCGCGCGTACTCGCGCAGCTCGCGGGCGCGCTCCGGGAGCATCGTCTGTCCGTCGTGATCGCCCTCGGCCTGCGTCGCCGCGAGTCGTTGATAGGCGGCGCTGGGCGCGGCTTCCTGCGCTCGCGGAGCGCCTGAGGAGAGTCCGGGGACAGAGTCGATGAAGAAGCTTCCCGGGGGCGGGTCGAATCGGGGCTCGGGTTCTGCTGCCGAGACCGGCGGACCCGAAACCGCCTGACCGGGGACGGGTGGGACCGGATCATCGATGGCGGGCTCCGGTGCCTCCCGGTGCTCTGTCTCAGGCGGGGAGGCGAACGACGGGGGCACGGGAACCGGGTCGTCGTCGATGACATCGGAGTTTTGAATCTGCCTGACGGCCGCTTGCTCGACGGAATACTCTGGACGCTCGGCACCGTAGAGGTATTCGAAGCGGGAACGCACGCCATCCTCCGCTTCCACCTCGAGGGGTTCGTCCGCCGCATCGTCAGCTGTCGCGTCGAGGGATGGCTTGTCGTCGTCGGGGTCTTCGGCCTCGTCCACGGGGTCGGGCTCGGGTGTCTCGTCCTCGCGCTCGTACCAGGGGATTTGCGTCTCTTCTCCCGAGGCCCCTGAGCCCGATGGCTCGTCGTCGGCAGGAACGGGGGCGGGGGCAGTCGGCTGGGCAATCACAGGATCTGCCGCCGCGTCCTCCTGCTCGGATTCCTCCTCCTCGTCGGACGGAGAGACAAACTGCGCGAAGAAGGCCGCAGCGGGGGAATCGTTGTCCTCGGCAGACAAGGAAGCGTCGTCGGCCTCACCCGCAGGCTCGTCAGACCCGGACGAGGCCCCCGCGAGCCAAGAGAGATCGGCGGAGGAACCCTCGCCGTCGGCAGGCGCGTCGCCCGAATCTACTGGGGCGGGATCAGGCGGCAACGGCTCCTCGGGGCTCGCTTGCGCGCCCGCAGAGGGAACGGGTGCGCCGAGAGCCGGGGAGGCCTCGTCCGAAGCGACGACGGCGCTCGCGGAGGAAGCAGGCCTGGAGGAAGCGGGGGAGGCCTCGTCCCAGGCCACGGACTCGACGCGGGAATCGGCGGGCGCGCCGCACGCTACCTCGCCGACCGTGCCCGACGCGAGCGTGGCCACGGGCAGGACGGCGCTGATCACCTGCCACCGGGCGGCCTCGGGCATGGGACCGTCCACCGGCGTGGCGATCCGCCAGCCGGAATGCGTGCGGAAGCGGTGCTCAGACCACGTGATGACGCTGCCCCCGCTCACGGACGTCGGCCCCTCCGACCCGTCGACGACGACCTCGAAAGCTCCGCGGACAGCGATGTGTGCTTCGCCCGACTCGTCGATGAGTGCGACGAAACTCGGCAGCGCGGCCAGGTTGGCGGCGAAGGCGGAGGTCAGCTCCTGGAGGAGGACAGCCAGGTCCGCGCCCTCCAGCATGAGCTCCCAGAATCGCTGGGCGAGCTGCTCGTTGCCGGGCTCCAGGACGACGATTCCGCGCTCGGTCACCGCTGCGGGATAGCCACCCGGCGTCCACGTGCGTTTACGCATGCTGTTCCTCCACTCGCGTTGCATCCGCCAGTTGCTGCTTCTCCATCGGCTGCGAGTCCGCGTCTCCGGCAGAGTTGACGGTCACGTCGTTATCGACGGTTTCGTCGCCGGTACTCGACTGCCCCCACTCGGGCTCGGCCTCGAGGACATCCGCGATGACGACGGTGATGTTGTCCTTACCGCCAGCACCCAGCGCCTGTGCGATCAACTCGTCGGCTGCCTGCTCGCGGTCCTTGACGTGGCGCACGATCATCTCGATGAGCGCGTCCGTCACCTCTCCCGACAGCCCGTCGGAGCAGATCACCCACCGGTCGCCGCGATGCACGGGGACCATGAAGATATCGGCGGTGACATGACGGGTGGATCCGGCTCCCAGCGCCCGGGTGATGATGTTTCGGTGGGGCAGGGCGCGGGCCTCGACGTCGGTCACGTAGCCCGCGTCAATGAGTTCTTGAACCTCGGAATGATCGACAGAGATCTGCTCGAAACTCCCTTCGGAGAGCAGGTAGGTCCGCGAGTCTCCGATGTTGAACACGGCGGCGCAGGGCTTACCCCGGTACTCCTGGAATGCGATGCCCGTCAGGGTTGAACCCGGTGCCCGCGAGCCCGTTCCCAGATCCGCGACTGCCAACGCCGCGCGGGATACCGCGGTCGAGAGTAGGGCGGGGGTGGTGAACTCGCCCCGAGCCAACGAGTCACACATGGTGTCGACGACGACCCGAGAGGCGACGTCGCCCGCGTCGTTTCCTCCCATTCCGTCCGCCACGAAGTAGGTGGGGAAGGAAGCCCCCCACGAGTCCTCGTTATGCGTGCGGCGGCGTCCCACATCTGTGCGGGCAGCGTGCGCGACGACGACCCGAGAACCCCCGGGGCCGACCGCTTCGACACACTCGTTACCCATTGACGACCACGCTCCGCTGCCCGTACCGGACGGTGTCTCCGGGCGCCGCGACGATGGGGGAACCGGGCACGACAGGCGTCTCCTGGCCGTCGGCGCGCACAACGACCGTGCCGCCGGTGGAGTGCAGGTCCTCGACGAGAACCCCCTCCCGCGTCGCCGTGAGCACGACGTGAGTCTTCGATACCGTCCGATCCGGGTCATCGACGGGCACGAGGGAGGCAGTGGGGCGCGAGGCCGGGGCGACCGGGTTGCGTCCGAGCACGATCGAGCCGCCGAATGGATAGTCCACGCCCGTGTCGAAGGTGACCCGAGCCGTGTCGTAGCGCACCCCGAGCTGTGTGCGGTCATCGTCGTCATCCTCGTGGTGGGAGGAGGCCGACGCACTCCCCGAATACGAGGACGAGGGCGGGGTGAAGGACAAAGGAGGCTCGGACACCTCGGGGGCTGGCGTGCTGACACCTGTGCCGGAAGTCGACCAAGGCGTTGCCCCGATATAGTCGGAGGAAGGCGCGGGTGCGCTCGCCGCGGGCGAAGGAACGGAGGGCGCTGCCGGGCTCGGATCGGGGATCGCACTTCCCCACGGCACGTGCACCGTCTCCGTTTCCTTTTCGGGCACTGTCGGGACAGGCGGCAGCGAAGCGGCGGCCGAGGACGTGGCGTTCCACGGGTGGACTACCGGCTCGGGCTCCTCCTCGGGCTCGGGGGCGGGGGTCTTGTAGGTGTCGCGTCCCGCTTTCGTGTTGATCGGGACGATGCCCAGCGTGCGGTCGAACCACGTCCGGTTCATCTCGTCCATGCTGGCGAAGCAGATGATCATGGGTCCGAGTCCGAAGGTGAAGGAAGCGATGAGACCCTGCAAGACTAGCTTCCATAGCGATGCCCACCCCGCAGCAGCTCCCGTGTCGTAGCGAACCCAACGCACGCCTACGGCACGCATCATTGGAGTTGCGCCGGTTCGCACGATGACAATCACAAGCATGATGAACCAGGCGAAGCACAAGAAAAGGATCGCAAGCACGAGGTGCTCGATGTCATCCGGTGACATTCGATTGATCATCGCACCCGCGATGATAGAGGAAATGAGCATCTGGGCAGCGGTATAGAAGATGGCGGTCAGGATACGCCACAAGAATCGGCGCCAGATGTTGACTGCGACCGTCCCCGCCAGGTGTGGGGGAACCTCGACGGAGGGCTTTCCCGGGACCGTCATTTCATACATTGTCCGTGCCTTTCAGGGGTGTGGCCTCGTCGGTGGCCGCGGGTGTTGTCTTCTTCGCGCGCCACTGGGCGAGCAGCTCGATGAGGGAATCGACGCGCACGCGCAGAGGAACCCGGCGCATCCGCAGGGAACGCGTCGACAGGAACGCCCAGTAGCGCCGATACCAGGGTGTCTTCCCCGAAATCGCTGCCACGACCTCGTCCCTGATCTCCCAGGAACGCTCCGCGCCCCCACCCTGAGCGCCCGCGTCGGAGAACACGACGGCGTCGAGCGAACGGGCCATGGACACCAGCTCGGTGCACTGCTCGTCCCACCGGTGGAAACCGGTATCTGCGGGGATCTCGGCGCGGCGGTCCTCCAGCCGCGCGTCGATGGCGCGCGCTTGCGTCAGGCGTGTCGCCCCCACGGGCACGCGCAGTCCGGTGTCCGTCGCGTAGTCGACGACGTCCTCCCATGCGCCCGCGGCGCGTTCTTCATCGGACCCCTGGGTGCGCCTGCGGCGCCGACGCAGCGCCTTGAAGAGGAGCAGACCCCAGATCGGGGAGAGCGCCAGGACGCCGAGGGCCGTCCAGCCCAGGATCGCCAGGAGGATACCGATCCACGCGGGCCAGCCTTCCTCGTTGTCGTCCGAGTCGTCGAAGGTGTCCGGCGGAAGCTCCGCCGGGTCCTGCGGCGGGTCCGGCGGCTGGAGGACCTGAGGCTTCGGATCGGGCTTGGGCTTGGGGACCTCCGTTTGGGGCACCTGGTCGCGCGGGGGAGTCGGGTCGAAGGCGACCCATCCAGCGCCCTCGAAGGGGACCTCGACCCACAGGTGCGTGTCCTTGCCCGTCATCGTCACCGGTCCCGAGGCCGGGGTCTCCGGGTGGAATCCCATGACGATCCGGGAGGGGATCTGTTGCGAGCGCAGCATGAGGAGCATCGCGACCGCGTACTGGTCGTCGTCGCCGATGAGCTGGTCGGCGCTCAGGAAGTCCTCGATGCGCGAGGTGCGGTGGCCCGGCAGGGAGAGCTGGTCGGAGCCGTCGGAGTAGAAGCCCTCGTCGTGGAGCGTGCGCTGAATGGCGCGGACCTGCGCGATGCCCGGTGCGGCGTCGCCGATCATTTCCGTGGCGGCGTCGGCGACTTCGGAGGGGACTCCCTCGTCGGCTGCTGACGTCGTGCGCGAGAACGCTCGGCCTTCAAGCTCCTCGTCGCTCCACTGACGCGTCACCACGCCGGTGACCCGGTAGGAGTCTCCCTGCGCGAGTCGCACGGTGGACAGCGCAGTCTCGAGGCGGTCGTGGAAGTAGAGCGCGTCAGCGAGCTGGTTGGCCCGATCGGAGGTGTACTCCAGGGAGCGCGCCCCGTCGACGGTGGGAACCCAGTTCCCTGAGTAACCCTCGATGCGCACGGTCACGTTCGAGGCCTGGGCGTCGGCGGGCGCGGGAGTCTCGTAGAAGGAGGTTCCGACGTGGCGGAATCCAGACCCGTTGGCGTTCGTGGCGATCTGGATGACCGTCCCGTCGTAGTAGTCGAGGGTCGCGAGGCGGAGCCTGCCTCCCTCGGGCAGCCCGTCGACCGTCAGGAGCTCTGTGTCCTTGTCGGTCGTGTTCAGGAAGCGGAACTGCGTGGCCGGTGAGTGGTATTCCTGGAGGTTGAGCGGCGGCTCGACGTAGTCGCGCGCGACCGTGCGGTGCGAATCCGTGACGACGACGCGCGTGAGGGGAACGGCGACCGCGAGGGCCAGGGCGATCAGCGTGACCGCGCCGAGGCCTCGGCGCACGGCGGGGTTGGCAGCACGCTCGTGGAACTCGACGACCCCGCGCCCGCCCTCGCGGCGCGTGCGTCCGGCCACGTGCGCGGACCAGACGACGCCCACGATCACGGTGAACAGGCCGATCGGCAGGGCGAGGGGGGCTTGATGGGAGCTCCAGATAATGCCGAGGAGGCCCAGGATGCCGATGGGAGCAAGCGCCCACGCCGGTCGCTTGGTGCGCAGCACGATGGTGAGCGCGATGAAGGAGGTGACCAGGGCGCTCAGGAAGGGCATGATCGCCGGCCCGACGAAGATGCCGGCGGGCGGTTGAACGGTCAGCAGGTCCTTCCACGAGGTGATCGTGCCGATGACCAGCATCTGGATCGTTCGCCGCGTGGGCAGGACGTGGTAGGCGGTCGTTGTGGGCAGGGCGAGGGGGCCACCGGCTAGCAGGTAGGCGGCGGCCAAGGCCAGCGTCGATCCAATCGTCCTGACGCGAAGCGCGGCGGTGAGCGCGGCGACCAGGACGCCCACGACGAGGCCTCCCAGAGCTGCGACGTACCCGGTGGTTCCGCCAAAGACGGGGCCGTGGATAAGGGCCACTGCGGCGAGCAGCGAGACTACCGCGAGGGCGTCGATGCCGCGCCGGAGCGCGGAGGCGGCCAGGGGAGAAGGGTTCGTCGTCATCCGAGGGCCTTCCACATTCCGATGGCGAAGTCATCCAGGGTGGGCGCGACGACGACCGGCGTGTTGCCGAGAGTACGCAGCTCGAAGTCGGCGTCCATGTCGATGCGCACGCCGGTGATCACCATGTCGAGGGGGAGGCGCGTGAGGGCCGCGTGCAGGTCCGCCAGGGGGGTGCGCGATCCAGAGATGACGACGGCGGTCGAGGCCTGGGAGGCCTCGGTCCCAGCGCGCTGGGTCAGTGCGCTGATGCGTTCTGCGCCCAGGACGCGCTCGACCCCGGAGAGGGAGTCCATCGCGTGCATCGGGGTGGGGGTCTTGAGGTGACCGACCTGGGTGTGCACCGAGACCTCCTTCGCATCGACGAGGGCCGCGCGCGCCATGGAGGCCGCCGCGGAGACGCCGATCTCGAACTCCTCGTCGCTTGCCCACGCATCGGTGTCCAGGTCGAGGACGATGAGCAGGTGGGATCGGCGCGTTTCCTCAAATTGGCGGACCATGAGCTTGCCGACGCGCGCCGTGGAGCGCCAGTGGATGGCGCGCCGGTCGTCGCCGGGGACGTATTCGCGCAGGGCGTGGAAGGACACGTCAGCGGAGGACAGGTCCTGCGTGGTCGCTCCTTCGATGTCGCGGATGAAACCGACCGTCGAGGCGTTCATGGCGACCGTTCGCGGGTGGATGTAGAGTTCGGTGGCATCGGACCACGTCTGGACGCGGCGGACCAGGCCGAGGCCGTCGCCGCGGATCGTGGAGGCAGGGCCCACGGCCACGACGCCTCGCCGCGTCGTCGCGATTGCGAAGACCTCCTCGTGGTTCTGGTCCCGTCCCAGCGCCGGGCACAGGAACGAGTTCGCGCCCGCGCCGACGCGCAGCTCGACCATGGTGGCGCGCAGGCGCCGAGCCGTGGGGTTGGAGACTGTCAGCGCGCCGAGGGCTTTCTCGCCGACCGTCACGCGCGTGTTGGCGAGCCGCAGCGCGACGGCGTGCCCTGCCCGGCCCAGGGACCACAGGAGGGAGAGGGCCACCAGGGTCAGGCACGTGAAGCCCAGGACCGCGGCCTCGACCCACGAGAACAGGACGCCCGCCAGGGAGGCTCCCGCCCCGATGATCGCCGTTCCCCAGCCGAGCACAGTCAGGGACGACAGCAGTCGCAGGAATGAGCCGAGGCCGGGGACCCGCCGCGCCGCAGCGATGCAGGTCCGCCAGGAGGAGACGACCGTCGCCGACGCGCGCGCGAGAGCGACGCGCGCACGTGTGACGGCGTCGAGGCGCTCGCGCAGGTGGCGCTTGTCGGCGACGGAACGCGGTGCCACGATCCTCAGCCCTTCATGACCGGGGCGGCGACCGCTCCCAGCGCACGCTCGATGACGCCCTCGCGCGTGGCCCCGCCGAACTCGGCGTCGGGGTCCAAGACGAGCCTGTGAGCCCACACGCGCACCGCCAGGGCTTGCACGTCGTCGGGGATCACGAAGTTACGGCCCTGGGCGATAGCCCACACGCGGGCGGCGCGCATCATGGCGATGGCTCCACGCGTCGAGACGCCGATACGGACCTCGGAGTCGGCGCGGCTCGCCTCGCACAGGTCCTGCACGTAGGCGGCGATCGAGCGGTCGACGTAGTTGTTGGCCGCCAGGTCCGCCATGTCGGCGACCGCCTTTGTGGAGATCACGGGGGACAGGGTGCGGGTGCGGTCGGGCGCGGCGGAGCCGAGGATGACGTCAATGCCGGCCTCGCGGCCCGGGTAGCCGATCGAGGTCTTCATGAGGAAGCGGTCCAGCTGAGCCTCGGGCAGGCGGTAGGTGCCGGCCTGCTCGACGGGGTTCTGCGTGGCGATCACCATGAAGGGGCGTCCCGTCTCGCGGCGCACGCCGTCGACGGTCACCTGGGCCTCTTCCATGACCTCCAGGAGGGCCGACTGGGTCTTGGGCGAGGCACGGTTGATCTCATCGGCCAGGACGATCGAGGCGAAGATAGGGCCCTTGTGGAAGTCCCACGATCCCGTCCGCTGGTCGTAGATGGTCACGCCCGTGATGTCGGAAGGCAGCAGGTCGGGCGTGAACTGGATGCGCGAATGCGTCCCGTGGACGGTGGCCGCGATGGCACGCGCCAGCGCCGTCTTGCCTGTTCCCGGCGCGTCCTCGAGGAGCAGGTGCCCCTCGGCGAACATGCAGGTCAGCGCCAGGCGGATGACCTCTTCCTTGCCCAGGAGGGCCTGGCCGACGTTGTCCGTGATCCTCGTGAAGGAGTCGGCGAACCAGTGGGCGTTGTCTGCGGTGACTTCCATTGTTGTCCTTAGTTGTGCTGTGTGAAAGGGGCTCGTTTGTTGTGGTTGCGTGTGTTACTACTGAGTGCAGGTGAACCAGCCGTTGAAATCTTTGTCATCGTTTCCGACCAGGTAGTAAACATATTGTCCGCCCAGGGTCCACCCGGGGAGCCCTTGCGTCCCGGGGACTCCCCTCCAGTTTCCGTTGCCGTCAACCTGCAGGGTCACCCAGGCATCTTTCTTGTCGTACTTTCCGGAGCACCTGACACTGGCGTTTGGAGGCCACCCGGACAGGTCCAGCCCCACCTTGTCGAAAGGACCGCTTCCACATGAGCCGGACACGCATTTGCCCGACCCGCCCCTGAATCCGCTGGCGCTACGGGCGTAGCTGGGGGCCGTGGCCCTGTCGCACGGTTGACCAGACTCGCGTGTTCCCTTTTCGCTCGAGGTCTGGACAGCCTTGACGCACAGCTGCGCGCTGCCGCCTTCGCCGGGGTTGAAGGAGCGGTGGCCCGATTCCGCACCAACGACAGACGGAATTGTCTCGCTGGTGTTTCCGGTGAGGATCAACTGGGTGGGGCGGCCTCCGCTGGCAGCGTTGTTCCAGTCGCAGTCGACCCACCCGGGTCCGCCGGGCCGACACGATACGGTTGGTGCCGTGGGGGGACCGAAGGAACTCACGGTGCCGCCGGTGGCCACTGCTTCGGATGTTTTATCGGTGCCGCTCTTGCGGACGGTCACCTTGACTTGGAGCGTTGCGTCGACACCATCCGTGAGTGCCGAGCTGGTGACAGTGTGATTGCCATCCCTGGTCAGGGAGTCCCAGTGGTCCCCGTCGGGCGTCCACTGGTAGTCGACGACGTCGCTCATGCTCCAGCCGTTGCCCGGCTCGAACTTGATGTTGAACGCGATCTCCTTCGAGTTTCCCGTGGCCTTCGGTGACGTGATCGTGGGGGCGTTGACTTGGCCGACGGCCCACACGGTGGTCGTCGCCGCGGGCGAGGTGTGCGCCTCGGGATCCTTTGTGTCGTTGACTGCTTTGACGCTGATGGAGACCTGCTGCTCGGAGTGCTCGAGCTCAAATGATGTGGAGGTCGTCGGCGCGTCGACAAGCACCGGCTTGGCGCCGTTCGCGCTGACCGTGTACTGCTCGATGTTACGACCGTTCGTATTGGACGGTTCGTTCCACGTGACCTGCGCGGTGCCATTCGAGAAGGTGGCGCTGACGCCCGTCGGGGCTTCCGGCGCGCCGTAGGGCGTCACGCCCTGGGAGAAGGACGACCACTCGGACGTGTAGTTCTTATTGCGAGCCCTGACCCGAACCATGTACTCGTGGCCATTCGTCAGGCCGGAGATCGTCTTGGATGTCTCGTTTGCGCCGGCCTGTTGCACACCGCCCGGCGAGAGCTCCACGTCGTAGCCCTCCAGGTCGGAACCGGTGTTGACCGGAGCTGCCCACGACACGGTGATGGAACCGTCTCCGGGCTTCACGGTGGGCGCGCCGGGGGTTTCGGGCTTGGCGTCGATGAGGACGCTCGTCTTGTTGGACGGATCGGATTCCCCGACCTCGTTCGTCGCGGTGACCGAGAAGGTGTGCTCGGTGCCGTTCGTGCGCCCGTCGAAGAGGCACTCGGCGACAGCGCCGCAGGACTTGGAGTCGCCCTGCGTGTGGTCGGTGACGGTGAAGGAGGTGATGGGGGAGCCGCCAGTGGTGCCCGTGCGCCACGACACCAGGGCCGTGCCTGCGCTGTTGGAGACCGCGCTCGCTCCGGTGGGCGCGCCGGGCTTATCCAGGACGGTCGCCGTGATCGTTCCCTGGACCTCGCGCTCGACGTCCTTGGTCGCGTCCTGCACGCGGTAGGTCACGGTGAAGGAGCCGTTGAAGCCGGCGTCGGCCTGGATGGTCATGGTCGACCCCGAGGCCGTGGCGCTGCCGCCCGCGGAAGTGGCAGGATCGCCCATGATGGTGAGGGGCCCCTGGTCGGCCAGCGGGTTGGTCGCGTACTCGGAGACGTCGACGGTCTTGGATTCCCCGGCCTTGAGGGTTATCTGGCCCGGGCTGGTCTGCACGAGCGGCTTGGAGGACGCGATGACGTTGACGGGCACGCTCGCGCTCGCTGAGGCACCCTGCTGGTCGGTGACCTCGATGGTCAGCTGCCCGGCCTGGCCCTTGGGCGCCTCGGCGTCGGCGGACACCGACAGGGTGGAGCCGGAGGCGGAGGCGCTGACGCCCTCCACCTGCTTATCTGTGATCGTGTAGGTCATGCCCGCCGGGTCGTCGCCGTCGGGGTCGGTGACCCACTGGTCCATCGCGATCTGGGAGGCGTCCTCGCCGGCGGCGACGTCGACGCGGGTCGGCACGATGCGCGGCGGGCGATTGTGGGCGGATTCGACCAGGATGGGCAGGGCCAGCGTGGACACGATGCCCGTCGCGTCGGAGGGGTCAGAGCCGTCCGTGACCTCCACGATGATGGAGGTCGGGCCCGAGAAGTCCTCCAGCGCAGTGTAGGTGAGCGTGCGTGTGTCCTTGACCAGTGTGGAGCCGTCCCAGCCGAGGCCGGCGCTGGCCTTGGAATCGCCGGTCAGCTGAACGGAGCGCCCGGACCTGGTCAGAATGTAGTCGTTGAGCGCGATTTCCTTGGTGACGCCGGCCGTGACCTTGATCGGCAGGGCGCGGGTGTCCAGCGTTGGCCGGGTGATCTCGGTTCCGGGCACGCGCACAACAGCCGACGCGGACAGTCCGTCGTGGTCGGTCACCGTATAAATGACGGTCTGCGGCTTCGGGGACAGGGGAATCGTCAGGGTGTCGCCGGAGGTGCCGATGCCCGAATCCGGGCTGGAGAGCGTATCGTCCTGGATGTCGCCGTCGGGGTCCTCATCGTTTTTCAGCACGTCGACCGAGACGGACCCGGAGGCCGCCTGCACGTCGGCCAGGGACACCTCGTCGTCGCGGGCGATGGGAGCAAGGAGCGGTGCGGTGGGGGTGACCACGACGGAGCACACGCCCTCGGCGCGGCCGCCAGCCCCGTCCTCGATGGCGTAGGAGATCACGTGCGTGCCCTCCTGCTGGGGCGCCGTAAAGACGATGCGCCCGGAGCGCTCCGTCACGTCAATGCCCGAGGGCGCGGACACGGACCCCTGCGCGAGGGTCAGGGGATCGCCGTCGGGGTCAATGTCGTTGGCCAGAACGGCGACCGACACCTTGGTGCCCGGACGCACCCTCACGGAGTCCGGCATCGCGACGGGGGCCTGGTTGAGGGAGGGACGAGGCGCGACGCCGACGCGGATCCCGCCGATGGCCTGCTTCCCCAGGGCGTCCTCGACGACGTAGGTGAAGGAATCCGTTCCCTGGACGTCGTTGCCGGGCGTGTACTCGAAGTTCGACCCCACCTGGGTGACGGTCCCGAGGCGCGCCGACGAGGCCATGCCGACGAGCGTCACGGAGTCGCCCTCGGCGTCGATGCCCTCCAACGGGATGGGGATTGTGACCTTGTGCCCGGCGACGGTGCGGGCGACAACGTCCTTCGGGCGAGGCGCGGTGTTGGTGTCCTCGTCCATGGCGACGACGGTCAGGTTGACGACGGCCGAGGCGACGTTACCGGCCGTGTCGGAGACCGTGTAGACGATGCGCCCCGAACCGGGACGGGAGCCGCCGCGCACGCGCACGACGTTGTTCGAGACGAAGACGCTGCCCAGGTCGGCGGGGATCTCGTGCTGGAGTTCGCTGGAGACCGTGAGCTTGAGCCCCGCGGGGGAGCGGTCGTTATCCAGGACCGACACGGAGGCCACGTCCCCGACGCGCACGACCAGGGAATCGTCGTTCAGTTCGGGCGGCGCGGATTCGGTGTTGGCGGGTGCGGGCAGGATCGTCACCGTCGCCGAGGCCGTGGCGACCCCGTTGGACACCGTGTAGGTGAACGATGCGGGGTTTGAGAGGCCGGAGGGCGCGGTCACGCGCACCATCTGGCGGTTGACGAGTGCGACCGCCAGCGGTGAACCCGGGGGCACGTCTAGTTGCTGGACGGTGAGGACGCCGCCGGTGGGGTCCGAGTCGTTGGCCAGCAGGTCCACGAGCACTTGCCCACCGTCGGGTAGGACCCCGAGGTCGTCCTCGGTGCTGGGCGGCAGGTCAGAACCGGTGGGGGCGACGTCCACGCGGATGATGCCGGTCGCCGTCGTGGGGCCGTCCGTGATCGTGTACGACAGGTAGTAGGTGCCGGCGGTGTTGCCGTCCACCGTGATTGTTCCCGCCGTCGAATCCATCACGGCGGTGATGCCAGCGGGAACGTCGTCCACAGAGACGAGCCTGAGCGTGTCGGAGTTGGGGTCGGTGTCGTTAGCCATCGGCGAGATCGACGCGGATGCGCCTTCGCGCACGACGAGGTGGTCGGCGTTTGCGACCGGCGGCTCATTGGCGCTTTCCTTGACGGTGACGTTAATCGAGCCATCGCCCGCGTCGCGCCCGTCGGACACGCTGATCGCGACCGCGTCCTTGCCGGGAGCGTGCCCGGCATCGATGATTTCAACGTTGCCGTTTTCGTGGGAGTTCACCGTCATCCCCGTGGGGGCGGTTGCGCCAGCCAGGAAGAAGGGGTCTCCGTCGGGGTCCACCCAGTTCGTCAGCCCGTTGACGGTGGTCCGACCGCCCTGGCCCACGGACACGGAGGGCACGATCTTCTGCACGGGCGCCTCGTTGACGTCGTCGCCGTGGACGGTCAGCGTCACGTGGGCCTGCGCGGTTCCACCCCGCCCATCCGAGACCTCGTAATCGAAGGTCGACGTGCCCGACGCGTCCTTGTTGACGGCGATCTGCAGGGCCGCACCCTCTCGGGCGACACTGACCTGCCCGAGGGAGGGCTGCGTGAGCGCTGAGGCCGTCATAAAGTCGCCGTCGGCGTCGGAATCGTTCATGAGGACAGGAAGGATCGCGGTCTTTCCCGCGCGAACCCCGAAGTCGTCGTCCACGGCCTCGGGCGGGGTGTTGTCCTGGTTGCGGTCGGGTGCGACCGTGTTGTCGATGTCGTCGACGGACTGGTCCTCGGTTTCTTTCTCAGACTCGAGTTTCGATTCCAGCTGATCCCAGTTGTCGACCAGGATCATGTCGGAGTCGGGCAGCCACAGGCCGTCCTTCTCGATGTCGTTGAGGACGATGACGTCACGATTGGTGCGGAAAATGGCCTTTTCGGCGCTCGCGAGGGAGTCGACGACCATCTCCCGGTCATCTGCGTCGGAGGGGCAATCCCTCACGAACGCGCCGGTCACCGACCAGGCCGCGTAGGCACACTTGTTATGCAGGACCGGGCGGGTGGGGGAGCCCCCGGCCGCTGGCGCGGGGGTGGTGGTGGGCGTGCCGCCGCCAATGGGAACCCTGATGAGGGCGTCGGGGGAGGAGAGCAGGACCTCGTTCGTCTTCGGCCCGGTGTCCTGGAGGACGACGCGCTCACCGTCAATGCGCTGCGTCTTGCCGCCCGGCAGGTAGAGCGTGGAAGTGTCCTGATCCCAGACGACCACGTCGGTTCCGACGGCCGCGATCTGCAGGTAGTCGGTGGCGCCGATGCCCGTCAGGGGTGTGGTCGTGGTGTCCGTCAGCGCGCCGCGCTTCAGCAACGACGTCACGCGCCCAGCCTCGGCGGACACCGCGTGCACGTTGCCCTCCAAGTCCACGGTCGTGACTGCGCCGGGCACGTCAGAAATACTGGCGTCCGCATCGTCCGCGTTGATGGGCGCGGGGTGGTCAGCCTGCTGCGCCCACACCTTGCCGTTGGGCGCGTCTGTGACCGCGATCGTGCCGCCGCGCACGTCCGTGGTCATTCCCCGGTAGTCCACTGCCGACGTCAAGGTGGCCGTTGTGACGTCAATGGGAGCCAGCGTGTTGGCCACCTGATCGGAGAGCTGGACCTGCTCGCCGTTTTGGAAGACGTCGAAGGTGGAGGAGGCTGCGTGCAGTCCCGCGTCCATGAGGCGGGCGGGAACGTTTACGTGTGCGACGATGCCGCGCTTTGCGTTGGTGACCCACACGCCGCCGTCGTTGAGGTCGACCTTGGTTTCTTCGACGCCGGGGGCGATGAATGCCAGCACGACCGAACAGACTCCGAGGGCTGCGACCGCGCCGGTGAGGACCGATTTCTTGGGGCGTCGAATACGCATACTGAGACTCCGAGAGCAACACGTTAATGGGTATCTATCTCATGCTACGTCAGCCCCTGACAGCGCCTGGCTCTCCCTTTGTACAATTTCTAGTACAGTCTTGAGGTCCTCATCGAACCCGCGCCGTGCGCGCACTGGAAAGCAGTGAGACGATACCGGCATGGACGCCGCGACCGACTCGACCCGACCCGCGACGAGTGCCCAGGCCTCGTCCCCGAATCCGCGCGACGAGCGCGGAAGCGACCCCTACCGTCAGCCGGGAGGGTCGATCCTGCTGGCCGCCACCCCCATCGGTGACGTACGCGACGCGTCGCCCCGAGTCGTCGAAGCCTTGCAGGGCGCAGACATCGTCGCCGCCGAGGACACACGACGCGCGCTCGCCCTAGCCTCGCGCCTGGGCATCAAGCTCGGCGGGCGCCTGATCGCCCTGCACGACCACAACGAGGCCGAGAAGGCCGCGGGAATCGTCGAGGCCGCCCAGGGCGGAGCGCGCGTCGTCTTCGTCTCCGACGCGGGCATGCCCACCGTCTCTGACCCGGGATTCCGCCTGGCGCGCGCCGCCATCGACGCGGGCGTCCCGCTGTCCGTCCTGCCCGGCCCTTCCGCGCCGCTCGTCGCCCTCGCGCTGTCCGGCCTGCCCTCAGACCGCTTCGCTTTCGAGGGGTTCCTGCCGCGCAAGGACGGGGAGGCCACGCGCTACCTGCAGGACCTGGCCACCGACCCGCACACGCTGATCTTCTTCGAGTCTCCCAGGCGCGCAGCCGCCACGCTCGCGCGCATGGCCGAGGTGCTGGGCGGTGACCGCCGCGCAGCCCTGTGCCGCGAGCTCACGAAGGACTACGAGGAAGTGCGCCGCGGCACGCTCGGGGAACTCGCGGAGGGGGCGGACGACATCCTCGGCGAGGTGACCATCGTCGTCGCCGGGTACGAACGCAGCGCGCGCGCCGAAGACCACGTCGGCGCGGTCCTCGCGCTCGCGGCTGAGGGCATGCGCCTCAAAGACGCCGCCGCCGAGGTCGCCGCCGCAACGGGCGCGCGCAAGAACGACCTCTACAAGGCCGCCCTCGCCGCGAAGTGACGAGGCCGGGGCAGCGACGAGGCTCGGGCGCGGTCAGCGGAGTTGCTCAGACGAGCAGAACGCCCTCCGTCATCATCCACTCGCGAGCCTGCTCTCCCAGCTCCTCGGAGACGGGGGCGGTCAGCTCACGCAGGACGCGCGTCGGGAACCCGGCGCGGACAGCATCCACGGCCGTGCACGCGACGCAGTGCGACTCGGCCAGGCCCACGACGTCCACCTCGGTGACGCCAGCGGCGCGCAGCGCCTCCTCCAGCGTCTTGCCGTCCTCGGTCGTCCCCTCGAAGCCCGAGTAGGCGGCCTCGTACTGGCCCTTCTTGACCGTCACGTCCGCGTTCACGTTCGCGAGCGCCGGGTGCAGCTCGGCCTCGTCCGTGCCCGCCACGCCGTGCGGGGGCCACGTGTCCACGAAGTCGGGGTTCTCGGAGAAGTGTGCGCCCGGATCGATATGCCAATCCTGCGTCGTTGCGATCAGCTGGTACTCCCCGCGGTGGGCCTCCACGTAGGCGGCCACGGCCTCGGCGACCGCGTTGCCGCCCGTGACGGGCAAGGCACCGCCCTCGCAGAACGTGGGCTGAACGTCGACGATGATGAGCGCGCGGGTCATGCTTCCTCCATGAAAGTGGTGTTTTGGCCAGGATAGCACCGAGCGCACTTCCCGCGGAGAGCGTGCCTTTCCCGCAAAAAGGTGCCGGTTCCCCGTTTGAGCCTGCCAGGCAGTATTGTTAGGGGCTATGAGTCGTATTCTGTCCGCCGTCGCATGGCCCTACGCCAACGGCCCCCGTCATATTGGCCACGTTGCGGGATTCGGTGTCCCCTCTGACGTTTTCTCCCGGTATATGCGAATGGCCGGCCACGACGTCCTCATGGTCTCCGGCACCGACGAGCACGGCACCCCCATCCTGGTGGCCGCCGACGGCGCTGGCGTGAGCGCGCGCGAACTCGCGGATCAGAACAACCGCCTCATCGTCGAGGACCTCGTGGCGCTCGGCCTGTCCTACGACCTCTTCACCCGCACGACCGCCGGTAACCACTACCGCGTCGTCCAGGACATGTTCGCCACCGTGCGCGACAACGGCTACATGATCGAGCAGGTCACGCGCGCCGCCATCTCCCCGTCCACCGGCCGCACCCTGCCTGACCGCTACATCGAAGGCACCTGCCCGATCTGTGGCGCCGAAGGCGCGCGCGGCGACCAGTGCGACAACTGCGGCAACCAGATGGACCCGACCGAGCTCATCAACCCGCACTCGCGCATCAACGGCGAGACCCCCAACTTCGTGGAGTCCGTCCACTACTTCCTCGACCTGCCTGCTCTGGCCGAGGCCCTGTCCGCCTGGCTGGACGAGCGCGAGCAGTCCGGTACCTGGCGTCCCAACGTCATCAAGTTCTCCCAGAACTTCCTCGAGGACATCCGCCCGCGCGCCATGACGCGCGACATCGACTGGGGCATCCCGGTCCCCGGCTGGGAGGACCAGCCCACCAAGCGCCTCTACGTGTGGTTCGACGCCGTCATCGGCTACCTGAGCGCCTCCATCGAGTGGGCGCGCCGCACCGGCGACCCCGAGGCGTGGCGCAAGTGGTGGAACGATCCCGAGGCCCTGTCCTACTACTTCATGGGCAAGGACAACATCGTCTTCCACTCCCAGATCTGGCCCGCCGAGCTGCTCGGCTACAACGGCCAGGGCGCGAAGGGCGGTGCCCCCGGTGACCTGGGCGTCCTCAACCTGCCCACCGAGGTCGTCTCCTCCGAGTTCCTCACGATGGAGGGCAAGAAGTTCTCCTCCTCGCACGGCATCGTCATCTACGTGCGTGACTTCCTCTCGCGCTACCAGGCCGACGCCCTGCGCTACTTCATCAGCGCCGCCGGCCCGGAGACCTCGGACTCCGACTTCACGTGGGCCGAGTTCGTGCGCCGCACCAACGGCGAGCTCGTCGCCGGCTGGGGCAACCTGGTCAACCGCACTGCGTCCATGATCGCCAAGAAGTTCGGCGAAATCCCCACCCCCGGTGAGCTTCAGGACATTGACCGCGCTCTCCTGGACGCCGTCGAGGCCGGTTTTGCCACCGTCGGCAACCTGATCCGCCACCACCGCCAGAAGGCGGCCCTGTCCGAGGCCATGCGCCTGGTCGGCGAGGCCAACAAGTACGTCACCGACACCGCGCCCTTCAAGCTCAAGGCGCCCGAGGAGCGTGAGCGCCTCGCGACCGTCCTGTGGACCCTCGCCCAGGCCGTCGCGGACCTCAACCTCATGCTCTCCCCGTTCCTGCCCCACGCCGCCAACGACATCGACCGCGTCATGGGTGGTGCGGGCGAAATCGCGCCCATGCCTCGTATCGAGGAGGTCGCCGAGCTCGACCCGCAGGTCCTGCCCGCCGACTTCGAGGGACGCGATGGCTACCCGATCATCACCGGCGACTACACGAAGGTTCCGACCTGGGAGCGTCACCCGATCACGGTCGGTACCCCGATCGCCAAGCCCACGCCCGTCTTCGTCAAGCTTGACGAAGCAATCGTCGAGGAGGAGCTTGCCCGCTACGCGGACGCTCGCCCCGACGATGTCACGGGTGCCTGAGCTGGGTTTTTCGTTGATCTGTCGGGCTTTGCGACAGATGTGACGGACGTTTGACAGCGCGCGGGTGGGACAGAAACGTCCCGCCCGCGCGCTTGTCTATGCGAGGGTGTTACCTTGTGGTCATGGCCGAAGATTTTCTCGCGTCCGCCCTCGCTGCCGAGGCCTCGTCGCGCGCCCCGCAAGATCCCGACTACCCCCTCTTTCACGTCGCCCCGCCCGTGGGTCGACTGAATGACCCGAACGGCCTCATCGAGGTCGACGGCGTCTATCACGCGTTCTTCCAGTACACGCCCGAGCACCCGCGCCGACTCGTCTACTGGGGCCACGCCTCCTCGACCGACCTAACGCGCTGGGACTATCACGCCCCCGCGATCCTGCCCGACACCCACCAGGACGCCAACGGCGCCTACTCGGGCACGGCCATCGAGGTCGGCGACCACGTCGAGCTGTGGTACACAGGCAACTACAAGGACCCTGAGACGGGGGAGCGCGAGGCCACCCAGTGCGTCGTCACCACGACCGACATGGTCCACTTCGACAAGCTCGTGCCCCCGATCATCGAACGCCAGCCGGACGGCTACACGGCCCACTTCCGTGACCCGCAGGTGTGGCGCGACGCGGACGGCTCCTACCGGATGCTGCTCGGCGTCCAGCGCGAGAACCTCACGGGCGCGGCCCTGCTCTACCGCTCCACGGACCTGCGCGCGTGGGAGTGCGAGGGGGAGATGACCTTCCCCGATGCCGGTGGCGCCTTTGATGCGTTCGGTTACATGTGGGAGTGCCCCAACCTCGTGCGTCTGACGGACGAGGAAACGGGGCAGGCTCACGACGTGCTCATCTTCTGCCCGCAGGGCATCTCGCCCGAGCGCGAGGGCTTCGAGAACATCTTCCCGTGCGTCGCCATCGTCGGCGAGCTGGTGGGAACCGAGCTGCGGGGTGCCGATGGCTCCTTCGAGGAACTCGACCGTGGCACCGAGTTCTACGCGCCCCAGATCATGGCGCGCTCCGCCTCCTCGGACCCCGGCGCCCCGACCCTCCTCTTCGGCTGGGCTGGTAACGCCAGCGAGGACGACCAGCCCTCCATTGAGACCGGTGGCTGGGTACACTGCTTCACCGCCCCGCGTGCCCTGACCCTGCGCGCAGGCCGTGTCATCGCGCGCCCGTACCTGCCGGGCCTGCCGCTCGCCCCCGCGACCCTTGAGGGGGCGCCCACTGACGAGGCCGGGGCGCGCATCGTGGAGCTGGCCGACTCGCGCTCGTGGCGCCTGGCCTTCGATGCCTCCTATGAGGGGGCCCTGTCCGTGCGCATCGGCTCCGAATCCGGCCTGGAGATCACCCTGGAGGAGGGCCGTCTCACCGTCGACCTGACGGGCACGCGCTACCCCCACGGCGGCCGCCGCGTCGTCACCCTGGATGCGGGGGAGGCGTGCTGCGTCGAAATCCTCCACGACCGCTCCATCACCGAGATCTACCTCGGCGACGGCTCGCGCGTCTTCACGACCCGCAGCTTCCTGAACGGCGCGGGCGCCGGCGTGGCGCTTGAGGGTGGCGCGTCGGTGACGGACATTCGTGCGGTGCGCGCTGACTAAACGACCCGAGAACGAGGCCGTGGCTACCCAGGTGGCCACGGCCTCGTCGCGTGTGGCGCGAGTCTCATTGCGCTGGCGTGAGATTTTTCCTGATCACCTTGCCAAAGGGGGTTCTGACGCCATAGTATGTCAATCGATTGCTACACACCGCCCAGCGCGGCGTAACAATGGCGTTGCGCGTGGGGTTTTGAGAAAGGAATGTGGTCGGCAATGGATCACGCCAAGGTGGCAGGAGAGGTCGTCGAAGCAGTCGGCGGCGCATCCAACATCAGCGCAGCAGCACACTGCGCAACCCGTCTCCGCCTGGTGATCGCGGACGAGTCCAAGATCAACCAGCAGGCCCTCGACGACAACGAAGATCTGAAGGGGACGTTCGCCGCCGGCGGCATGTTCCAGATCATCGTCGGTCCCGGCGATGTTGACCAGGTCTACGCCAACATGGTTGCGAACCATGGCGTACGTGAGGTCTCCAAGGATGAGGCCAAGGAAGAAGCCGAAAAGGGCGGAAACCTGTTCTCGCGCTTCATCAAGATGATCGCCGACATCTTCGTTCCGATCCTCCCGGCGCTGGTCGCCGGCGGTCTGATGATGGCCATCAACAACGTCATGACTGCTGAGGGTCTGTTCGGAGCGCAGTCGCTGACCCAGATGTACCCGGGCATCGCTGACTATGCGGCCCTCATCAACATGGTCTCCTCCGCCGCCTTCGCCTCGCTGCCGGTCCTCGTCGGCTTCTCCGCCGCCAAGCGCTTCGGTGGCAACGTCTACCTCGGTGCCGCGATCGGTGCGGCTATGGTGTCGTCCGACCTCCTCAACGCCTGGAATACGGGCGCGGCTCTCGCCGGTGAAGCAACGGTGAGCTACTGGCACATCTTCGGCATGGACGTCGCCAAGATCGGTTACCAGGCGCAGGTCATTCCGACCCTGGCTGTCACCTACGTTATGTGCCTCATCGAGAAGAACCTGCACAAGGTTCTCAAGGGCACCGCGGACTTCCTGCTCACCCCGCTCATCACGATGCTGGTCACCGGCTTCCTGGCCTTCACGATCATCGGTCCCGTTACCCGCGTGGCAGCCGAGTACCTGACCTGGGGCATTAACTGGACCTACTCGACCCTCGGCGTCTTCGGTGGTCTTCTCTTCGGCCTCGTCTACAGCCCGATCGTCGTGACCGGCCTGCACCAGTCCTTCCCCGCCATCGAAATCCCGCTCCTGCCCGTCAACGGCGGCGTCGGCGACTTCATCTTCCCCGTCGCCTCCATGGCGAACGTCGCGCAGGGCGCGGCTGCCCTGGCCGTCTTCTTCAAGACCCGCGACGCCAAGCTCAAGGGCCTGGCCGGCGCGGGTGGCGCCTCCGCCGTCTTCGGCATCACCGAGCCCGCCATCTTCGGCGTCAACCTGCGCCTGCGCTGGCCCTTCTTCTGCGCCATGGCAGCTGCCGCCATCGGCTCTGCGGGCGTCGCCCTGCTGAACGTGCGCGGTCAGGCCCTCGGCGCGGCCGGCTTCGTCGGCTTCGTGTCGATCGTGCCGAAGTCGATCCCGGCCTACCTGGCCCTCGAGGTCCTCGTGTTCGTCCTGTCCTTCGGCTTCACCTTCGCCTACGCCATGACGCGCGGCAAGGCTGACATGGAGGGCCGCGCGCCCGCGAAGAAGGAGGCTGTCGTGGCCGCCGCGGTCGCGGCTCCCGCTGGCGGTGCGGCTCCTGCCGCCGCGCCCGCCCCGGTTCCGTCCTTCTCTGACGAGGCCAAGGCTGACCTCTCCGTCAGCTCGCCGCTGGCAGGTACCGTGGTTCCGCTGGAGCAGGTGAAGGACGAGTCCTTCGCCAAGGGCATGCTCGGCCCCGGCATCGGTATCGAGCCTGCCGACGGCCTGGTCGTCGCTCCCTTCGACGGCAAGGTGACGGTTGCCTTCCCGACCGGCCACGCCTACGGCTTGAAGTCCGCTTCCGGCGTCCAGGTCCTCATCCACGTCGGCATGGACACCGTCAAGCTGGATGGCAAGGGCTTCACGCCTCGCGTCGCCAAGGGTGACATCGTGCGCCGCGGCGATGTTCTCGCCGAGGTTGACCTCGACGTGATCCGCGCCGCCGGCTACGAGACCATCACGCCCGTCGTCGTGACGAACAAGAAGAAGCTCGGCCCGGTGACCCCGGTCGCCAGCGGGCAGATTCAGCGCGGCGACGCGCTGCTCGACGTGGCCCCCAAGGAAGCCTGAGCCTTCCGGGAGTCAGTCTCGACGTAACGGGTGGGCGGCATCAGCATCGCGCTGGTGCCGCCCACCGTTTGTCTGCTCTCGTGGGGCCCTCTGCGTGCTGGCTGCCGGCGCGGAGATATGGTCGGCGATTGCGATGAGGGTTTGCGGCGCGCTGAATGATCAGTGGGGGCCTTGTGTGAACGAAAGGGGGCACCTGCGCCCTTGAGGTGGTGGTGTTAACCCCTTCAGGCGCAGTTGGACCCTACTAGTGGAGCGTGGGCGGGGGCGCCCACGCTCCACCTCAGGGGTTAACGTGTGCAGTGAAGGGCTAAGGCGCCCACCTATCGGGTTAACGTGCGCGGCGCCGACGGGATTGTTTGTTGACGCACGCTGGGCAGCTGATGTGTTCGCAAATAAGGGCCGAACAGGCAGATAGGTGGCGAACATGCGGATAGGATCTGCATAGGCGGATAGGTTATGACGATGCGGATAGCTTATTAGCCTATCCGCACGCCACTAACCTATCCATATGTCGATAACCTATCCGCATGCGCATCTGTGGCCCCTCGCCGGGCAAGAAATAAACCAGGTCAGCGGCGAGCGCCTCGCAGCACGTGATGTCAAGTCCCGGCTTTTGTGTAGGGATGTTTAGGCCGCTTTCTTTCGTGTTGAGGCGCTCAGGCGCTGATCGAACGCCCGGGAATCAGCGTGCCCGGGAATTCGAGCGTGGGAGCGGGGCTCTCCCCGGCCTCGTCAATGGGGCGAGGAAGTGTGCCCTCCATCTGCTCGAGGAGGATATCGACGGCGGCCTGGGCAATCTGGCTGATGGGCTGCCTGATGGTCGCCAGGTGCGGTAGGGCGCGGCGCATGGTCTCGGTGCCGTCGAAACCGATGATGGACAGGTCGCCGGGGACGGACAGGTCGCGGGTGTGCGCCCATTCGAGGACTTCCGCGGCGGCCAGGTCATCGGTGGCGAAGACGGCGTCGATGGGGGAGCGGGCGCACGCCTGGTCGAGGCTGCTCTGCACCAACGCGAAGCGCTGGGGTGTGGGCGTATCGAATGGAATGGTGACGATGCGAGGCTCGAGGCCGGCGCGTTCGATCTCGGCGCAGTATCCGGCCTCGCGCAGGTTGCGCGGGCCCGAGCGTGAGGTGAGTAGCAGGGGATGGCGGCACCCCGCGTCGAGGAGTGCACGGGTGGCCAGTGCGCCGGCGTCCCGGTTGGCGCAGCGCACGTTCGGGATCGACGGGCTGAGTTCGCGGTCGATGGTCACCAGGGGCATGCGGATCGTGTCGTATTCGCTCAGTCCCTCGTTGTGGGCGCCGGAAATGATGCCATCGACGCGGTTGCCCACGAGAAGGGACAGGTATTCGCGTTCGCGCTCGGCTCGTCCCATCGAGTTGCAGATGAGGATGCGGTACCCCGCCTCGGCGAGGGCATTTTCGACCTCGACGGCGAGCTCGCCGAAGAAAGGCAGGGAGACGGCGGGCACGATGAGACCCACGGTCTGGGTGCTCTTGCCGTGCAGGGCGCGCGCCAGCGAATTGGGACGGTAGCCCAGGGTCTTGATGGCGTCGGCGACACTGCGCTTGGTCTTCTCTGACAGGTAGCCCCGGTTGTTGAGAACGCGCGAGACGGTGGTCGGGCTGACGCCAGCGAGCTGGGCGACGTCGGCCAGCGTAGGTTCGCGGGAGCTCATGCTCGCTTTCCTTTCGTTGGTACCTCTCCAGTCTAGTCGGTGTGAGCCAGCTAGGTCGAGCGTCTCACGGACGAGGCCGGTGAGTGTCTAGTCAATACGCGTTGTTACGTGTCGGGCTGGGGGCATGAAAAGGATGGTTTTTTGGCATTTATGAGGGTGATTCATCCCATCTGGCCGCGTTGTGGGATCGGGTTTTCAAATCAGTGCACTACGTCATAGTATGGGCGCAACGGGTCCCTGTGTCTCACGATGGACATGCCCGCATTCGAAAGGAACGACTATGATTTCCCGCACCGTTGCAATTGGTTCCTCCGTTGGCCTTCATGCACGTCCCGCTTCCGTCCTCGCCGAGGCTGTCGATGACTCGGGCGTCGAGGTCACCATTGCGTTCGATGGCGAGGAGGCTGACGCCGCGTCGCTCCTCGAGATCATGACGCTGGGCGCCAAGCACGGCGACGTTGTCACCCTGTCCACCGAGGATGACGGCGCGGGCGAGGTGCTTGACTCGCTCGTCGAGCTGCTCTCGCGCGATCTTGATCAGGAGTGAGCTAATGGCGACGCACGACGTTTTGCACGGCATCGGTGTTTCCGCCGGTACCGCTGCTGCGCCCGCCGCGATCGTCCAGCCTGCGCCCGGCGTTGACACGTCGGAGCCGGGCAGCGTTGATGCTGCCGCCGACGGCGCGCGCGTCCGTGAGGCGCTTGCTGCCGTTTCCTCGCGCCTGAGTGAGCGCGCGGCAAAGGCGCCGGAAGAGACGAAGGCAATCCTGAAGGCCACGGCTCAGCTCGCGGGCGACCGCGGTCTGGCCAAGGCCGTTGACAAGAAGCTCAAGAAGGGTCTGGGTCTGACCCAGGCCGTCCATGACGCTGTTGAGGACTACGCGCAGATGCTGCGCGGCCTGGGCGGCTACATGGCGGAGCGCGCGACCGACCTGTACGACGTGCGCGACCGTGCGATCTGCGAGCTGCGTGGCCTGCCCGAGCCGGGCGTGCCCGCGTTCGAGGGCACGGTCATCCTGGTGGCCCGCGATCTGGCTCCCGCCGAGACCGCGACGCTGAACCCGGATACCGTCCTGGGCATCATCACCGAGGTTGGTGGCCCCACGTCGCACACGGCGATCCTGGCCGCTCAGCTGGGTATTCCCGCGATCGTCAAGTGCGAGGGAATCATGGACGTCGAAGAGGGTACAGCGCTGGCCCTCGACGGCGGCGTCGGCGAGGTCATCGTCGCCCCGACCGAGGCCGAGGTCACCCTGCTCAAGGAGCGTTCGCTACGTCGTGCGCAGGCGCTGGCCGGTTCGACCGGCAAGGGCGCGACCTTCGACGGCTACCCCGTCAAGCTCTTGGCCAACATCGGCACGGTCGATGACGCGCTTAAGGCCTCCAAGGTGGACCTGGAGGGCTCGGGCTTGTTCCGCACGGAGTTCCTGTTCCTGGAACGCGCGGACGCCCCCTCCCTCGAGGAGCAGACGGACACCTACACGAAGGTCCTCCAGGCCTTCGGTGACCGTCGCGTTGTCGTGCGTACCCTGGACGCGGGCGCTGACAAGCCGCTGAGCTTCGCGGACCTGGGTGCCGAGGAGAACCCCGCCCTGGGCGTGCGTGGCCTGCGCCTGTGCCAGAGGCGTGAGGATCTCATCGACACGCAGCTGCAGGCCCTCGCGGCCGCCTACAAGGCGACCGGCGCGGAGCTGTGGGTGATGGCCCCCATGGTCGCTACCGCCAGCGAAGCTAAGTGGTTCGCTGACAAGGCGCGCGGCTACGGCCTGCCCAAGGTCGGCATCATGATCGAGGTGCCCGCAGCCGCCCTGCGCGCCGAGCAGCTCCTGTCGATCGTGGACTTCGCGTCCATCGGCACGAACGACCTGACGCAGTACACGATGGCGGCGGACCGCCTGGACGGAAACCTGGCGACCCTGCTCAACCCGTGGCAGCCGGCCGTCCTCGAAATGATCCGTCACGCCTGCAATGGTGGTCGTGCGACGGGCAAGCCGATCGGCGTGTGTGGCGAGGCCGGCGGCGACCCGCTGTTGGCTCTGGTCCTCACGGGCCTGGGTGTCGCCTCGCTGTCGATGGCACCCTCCAAGGTCAACGCGGTCCGTGCGGCCCTGCGCATGCACGACCTGGCGACCTGCCAGCAGATGGCTGCTTTCGCGGTGGATGCTCCCAACGCGAAGGAAGGACGCGAGAACGTCCTGAAGCTGGTCGCTCCGTCGATGCTGGATCTCCTGTGATCCGCGGCTTGTAGCCACGTCGTAAACGGTGGGCCCGGGAACCAATCGGTTCCCGGGCCCACCGCCGTATGCAACGCCGCTTGGCGGCGCATCAATTATTTCGTGGTGCCAGCCGCCTCTGTTCCGGGAGTCTTCTTCTTGGAACGCCCGGAGAAGATCGCGGTCAGAATCAGGATGATGCCGAGGGCCGCGATAGCGCTGATGCCGAGCACCGGCAGGTTGAAGGTCGTGATGTAGGCTTCGGCGATCAGGAACGCCCCGACCATGCACACGAGGATCGCCCAGACGAACGCGCCGACGCGCACACCCCTGCTGGGCGCCTCGGGCAGGTCGTGATAGTTGGTGGGCGAGGCAGGCGCGCTCCACGTCTGCGCGCCGTTGCCACCCGGCGTTGCTCCCGGCGCCCCGGTGGGTGCTCCCGAGGGAGCCTGCGAGCGAGAGCCAGCCCCGGCCTCGTATCCCGAAGCCCCGGAAGTCCCGAAAGGAGTGGTGGCCGCGGTCGGCGCCGTCTCACCCGTGGACGCCGGATCGAAGGCTGTGCGACTCCCAGATGCGGTGGCACCCTCGTTCTCGCGGAAGACCGCGAGCGGATCGGAGGACGGCGTCTCCAGGGTCGGCTCCGAGGACGTGGGCAAGGTGCTCGTCACGTCCACCTCGGGGTACTGCGAGGTGACGTCGATCCCGGTGAACTGATCGGTAGCGTCGTTCTTGGAGGTAGTCATGGTCGTTTCCTTCCTCAGTTGCCCGACGGAGTGCCGGAGGAGGTGGGCGAGGGGGTCGGTGACGGGGTTGCCGACGGCGTCGCCGAGGGGGTTGCCGACGGAGAGGGGTCGGACTTGCTCCACACGCCCGAGGAGTCCGGGGACTGCAGGATCGTCAGGTGATCGATGTTTGCTTCGCTGTCGATGAAAACAGTGATCCCTCCGAGTGAGGAGTTGCCCCACGAAGGAGACGACGCAGTCTGGCCCGCGCATTTCCTCAACGGGGTAGCCCAGCCGTCGCGGTCCATATTCGTCGTCACAGAGGTAATGTCTGACTGGCACACGATCTGGACGGGCTGTCCTTCCACCGTCTGGATCGTCAGGTTCTGCCAGGCCTGCCAGCTGACGGTGATCTGCTTGGTCGTCCCCACGGGCGCCCCGGTTAGGTCGAGCGTGACAGGGCGCAGGGGGCTCACGCCCTCCACCGAGCTCACCGTCCAATCCACGGTGTTGTTGCCCGGCGATGTCGCGACGGTCGAGCGGACCGTGGAGATCGTCTGCTGCGTTGCCTCGGTGCCGATGGCGGCCGTCGGCAGCGCGGCGATCATACCGAGAACGGACAGCGTGGTCAGCCAGCCGGCGCTGCGGTCGCGCAGGGCGGCAATCGCCAGGGACAGGCCGACGATGATCAGGCACACGCCGCCGCCGATGACGATGATACGCGCGACCGTCTGCGACCCGGTCTCTGCGGTGATGAAGGGGATGGCGGGCCCCTTGTCAACCATGTAGATGCCGGCGAAGACAGCTGCCACCACGAGGATCAGCAAACCGGTAATCGCCATGTTCGCGCGGGTAGAGACCACGCGGGGGCGGTGGGTCGGCATAGGGAGAGGGGCCCATCGACGAGGCCTGGGCGCGCTAGGCGGAGGAGTCCAGCCCGGGTGGGGCTGGGAAGGGCGGGCGGGGGCCGGGCGGGGCCCGGCCTGCGCGCTGGTGGCGCCGGGGGCGTCGGTCGCGGGCATGCCGTAGACGGGGTAGCCGGAGGGCGCCTGGGGTCCCTGCTGCCCGTTCATGGGGTTCCCCGCCACGTCACCAGCCGGGGTGGCCGCTCCGAAAGGGGCGGACTGGCCCTCCTGGGTGGCGGTGTACTGCGGAGTCCCGTACTGGGGTCCCTGCTGTCCGTTCATGGGGTTCCCCGCCACGTCATCAGCCGGGGTGGCCGCTCCGAAAGGGGCGGACTGGCCCCCTTGGGTGGCGGTGTACTGCGGAGTCCCGTACTGGGGTCCCTGCTGCCCGGGTGCGCCCGGGCCTTGGCTCTTCTGGCCTGACACGAGGAGGCCGATCACGAAAAGTGCCAGGCCGATGAAGACAATGGCGCTGATAACGATGCCCACAACGCCGAGGAAACTGATGGAGGACACTAGCGACGACAGGCTGACCAACGCCAAGAACCCACCGCCGAGGACGGCAATGTCGAAGCGTCCCTCAATGGTTTCCTCAAGGTGGATGCGCCCGTCGGCTGCCTCGGGCAGCAAAAGCCACGCGAGCGCATAGGCGAGCGACACGATCGGCAGGAAGAAGGCGGCGATAACCACGAACACACGCACAAGCGACAGGTCCCAGCCCTGACGCGCCGAAATGCCCGAGCAGACGCCTCCGATGACGCGGGGGTGCGCGCGATACCAGCCGGAGTTCCGCATCGACTCGAAGAAACTGTGACGGGACGGGCGCTGCTGGAACGCGGCACCGGGGTCTGAGGGCCCCTGAGACCAACTCATGATGAACTTCCTCTCGATGGGATCCGCATGAGACGCGGATCGATACCACTACTCAACCAAACACGGGGTGGGTCGCGATAGTAGGGGACCCCCTGAACGATCCCTGATTGGCCCGGGGGGTACCCCGGCCTCGTACGGGGGCGTGCCACAATGGATACGTGAGCAGCCCCGTCAACAACCCGCGCCCCGGGTGGACCCCGCCGATTCCGGCACCGCCTTCCCGGCCCCCGCTCGTGCGTGCGACAGCCTCCAGCCCCGACATGCCCGCCCCCTGGATGGGGGGTGTGTGCGCTGGCCTGTCCGTGCACCTAGGCATCCCGGTCCTGCTCGTGCGCGTCCTCCTCATCGTGTTCACCGCGATGGGCGTGGGCGCATTCGCCTACCTGTGGCTGTGGGTGACGGTCCCCGAGGACGCGCCCGAGGCCAGCGCGTCGGGCACGCTCAGCCCCGGCCTCGTGCGTCTGCGCGAGGAAAGGGCCGCCCAGGTGTCGCGCAACCGCATGATCGTCACGGGCGTGGCGCTGCTGGTCGCCGCCCTGGCCGGCACGATCCTGAACGCAACGAGCACGCTCGATTGGCGTGACATGGGGGCCATCGTCTCGATCATCGCCGGTATTTCCCTGGTGTGGAGCCAGAGCCGCGAGGTGAGCAACTGGCGCTCCCTGCGTTTTATCGGCGCGGTTCTTGGCGGCATCATGCTCCTGAGCCTCGGCGTCGTGATGGTGGCCTCGCGCGACAACCCGCCCGTCATCCTGCTGCGCGGCGGCCTCATCGGGGCCGCCCTGGTCGCGGGCGTTCTCTTTGCGCTCGTGCCCATGTGGCTGCGCACGACGAAGGACCTGTCGCAGGCCCAGGCCCAGCGGGTGCGTGAGGCTGAGCGCGCGGACATCGCCGCCCACCTGCACGATTCCGTCCTCCAGACATTGACCCTCATCCGCGCCTCCGCCGAGGACCCCGCACGCGTCCGCGCCATCGCCCTGACCGAGGAGCGGGAGCTGCGCGCCTGGCTCTACACGGGCCACGCGCAGGCTGCCGACTCTCTCGACGCCGCGGTCACCGAGGCCGTCGTCGGGGTCGAGAGCCGCTACGGCGTGCCCATCAGCGTGGTCGTCGTCGGCGACATGAGGCCGGGCCCCGGCGAGCTCGCGCTCGTGGCCGCCCTGGCCGAGGCCAGCCAAAACGCCGTGCGGCACGGCGCCCCGCCCGTCTCCGTCTACGTCGAGGTTCGCGCACGAGTCGTCGAAGCCTTCATCAAAGACAGCGGCGAGGGCTTTGACCCCGCCGCCATCGCCGCGGACCGCCACGGCGTGCGCGACTCCATCGTGGGGCGTATGCGCCGCGCCGGGGGAGAGGCCACGATTCGCCATCTCGCGCGCGGCACGGAAATCGCCCTGAGCATGCCTCGCTCCGATATTCTTGAAGAAACAGCGCCCACCGGGAGGACACAGTGACCATCCGCATCCTCGTCATCGACGATCACCCCATGGTTCGCGCAGGGGTGCGCTCCGAGCTCCAAAACTCCGGGGCCGACCTTGAGATCGTCGGAGACGCCGCCGACGTCGACGGCGCCATCGCCGCGTGCCACGCCCTGACCCCCGACGTGGCCCTCCTCGACGTACACCTGCCCGGCGGCAACGGCGGAGGCGGCGCCGAGGTCGCCAGCGCCTGCCGCGACATCAACGGCCTGCAATTCCTGGCGCTGTCCGTCTCCGACGCCGCCGAGGACGTCGTCCAGGTCATCCGCGCGGGCGCTCGCGGATACGTCACCAAGTCAATCTCCACCCCCGACCTCGTCGAGGCCATCGGGCGCGTCGCCGCCGGCGACGCCGCTTTCAGCCCCCGCCTGGCGGGCTTCGTGCTCGACGCCTTCGGCACGGGCGAGGTCTCCACGACCGACACCGAGCTGGACCTGCTCTCCGCCCGCGAACAGGAGGTCATGCGCCTCATCGCCCGCGGCTACACCTACAAGGAAGTCGCCCACGACCTGTTCATCTCCATCAAGACGGTGGAAACGCACGTGAGTTCCGTGCTGCGCAAGCTCCAGCTCTCCAACCGCAACGAGCTGACCCGCTGGGCCATGCAGCGCCACATCGTGTGAGGTCAGCCCTCTTTCGCGCGCGCCGATCGTCGACCGCGGACCCAGCTTGCTTACAATGGAATCCCGAGAGCGTGACAGCGCCTGACCGCCCCGCACGGACGGCCTCTTATATTTCTGCTACCTCGGAGGATGCATGTACCGCATCGGTTTTGACAGTGATCAGTACGTCGAGATGCAGTCTCGACACATTGCGCAGCGACGAAGCGAGTTCGGCGGCAAGTTGTATTTGGAGTTCGGCGGCAAGTTGATCGACGACATGCATGCCTCGCGCGTCCTGCCCGGCTTCACGCCCGACAACAAGGTACGCATGCTGCGTGAGCTGGCCGATGAGGTGGAGATCATCGTCGCCGTCAACGCCAAGGATTTCGCGCGCCGCAAGGTCCGCGCCGACGTGGGCACCACCTATGATGACGAGGTTCTGCGCCAGATCGACGAGTTCCGCGAGCGTGGCCTGTACGTCGGTTCTGTCGTCATCACGCAGTGGACGGACGACAACAAGGCGGCCGCCGAGGTGAAGGAGCGCTTCGAGAAGCTCGGCATCCGCGTCTACCGCCACTTCCCGATCCCCGGCTACCCCTCGGACGTCGAGCGCATCGTCTCGGACGAGGGCTACGGCGCGAACGAATACGTGGAGACCAGCCGCGACCTCGTCGTCGTGACGGCTCCCGGCCCGGGTTCGGGCAAGATGGCGACCTGCCTGTCGCAGCTGTACCACGACCACAAACGCGGGATCGAGTCGGGGTACGCGAAGTGGGAGACCTTCCCGATCTGGAACATTGCGCTGGATCACCCTGTCAACGTCGCCTATGAGGCGGCCACGGCCGACCTCGACGACGTCAACATGATCGACCCCTTCCACCTCGAGGCCTACGGGATCAAGACCGTCAACTACAACCGTGACGTCGAGATTTTCCCGGTGTTGAGCCGTCTGTTTGAGAAGATCCTCGGATCTTCCCCGTACAAGAGCCCCACGGACATGGGCGTGAACATGGCGGGTCACTGCATCGTCGATGACGAGGCCTGCAGGGAAGCCTCGCGCCAAGAGATCATCCGCCGCTACTACAAGGCCCTCGTGACCGAGAAGAAGGAGATGAGCGAGCCGATTCAGTCCAGGCGCATCTCCCTGCTGATGAGTCGCGTCGGCGTGGGCCGCATGGACCGCCCGGTCGTGCGCCCCGCCCTCGAGCTGGCCGAGGCCACGGGCCAGCCCGCCGCCGCCATGGAACTGCCCGACGGCCAGATCGTCACGGGTAAGACGTCGGCGCTGCTGGGCTGCTCCTCGGCGATGCTGCTCAACGCGCTCAAGAGGCTCGCGGGCCTGCCCGATGAGGTCCGGCTCCTCGCACCCGAGTCGATCGAGCCGATCCAGCGCCTCAAGACCCACGACCTGGGTTCACGCAACCCGCGCCTGCACACCGACGAGGTCCTCATCGCCCTGGCCGTGTCCGCCAACGGCGACGATAACGCACGCCGCGCCCTGGACCAGCTGGGCAGCCTGCGCGGCTGCGACGTCCACGAGTCCGTCATCCTCGGCCCCGTCGACGAGGGTATCTTCCGCTCCCTCGATATCCAGGTCACGACCGAGCCCGTGTACGCGACGAAGTCGCTGTACCGCAAGAAGTAATCACCTGCCCGAGGCCGGGGTTTCCTTCGCGTTCGCGCGCGGGAGGCCCCGGCCTCGTCGTGTGCCGCCTTTCGTGGTTGGCGCCACCCGGGGCGGGGGTCGCAGGTGAGGGTGGGGCGGTTTAGGCTTGGAGTCGATGAGTGACGCGACTTCTTTGCCTGACCTTGGTTTCCTGATCGGCCCCGAGGACGACTACGTGCCGCCGGAGGCGCCCGCCTTCGATGTCGAGGATGCGCTGGGGGCGGACGACGACGGCGCTTGGCCCGAGATCACTGTGCCCGGCGGCGCCTTCGGGGAGCCTTCCGTGTGGGAGGAAGCCCCGGCCTCGTCCGTGCCCGTGTGGGACGAACCCCGGCGCCCGGGCGTGGACCCCGATTCCCTCACGCGCGGCCTGAACGACCGTCAGCGCGAGGCCGTCACGCACGCGGGTTCGCCGCTGCTGATCCTGGCGGGCGCGGGCTCGGGCAAGACGCGCGTGCTCACGCATCGCATCGCCTACCTGCTGGCCACGGGCCGCGCGCGGGCAGGCCAGATCCTCGCGATCACGTTCACGAACAAGGCGGCGGCCGAGATGCGTGAACGTGCGGGGGTCCTCGTGGGCGACGACGCGCGGCGCATGTGGGTCTCGACCTTCCACTCGGCCTGCGTGCGCCTGCTGCGCTACGAGCACGAGGCGGCGGGGCTGTCCTCGTCCTTCACGATCTACGACGCGCAGGACTCTCAGCGCCTCATCCAGATGGTCCTCAAGGCCCAGGACGTGGACATCAAGCGCTTCACACCGAAGATGGTGGCCGCGCGCATCTCGGATGCGAAGAACGAGCTGATCGGGCCCGCGCGCTACGCGGAGCTGGCGGGCAAGGATCCGGTGTCGCGCATCGTCGCCGCCGCCTACGTCGAGTACGACAAGCGCATGCGCGCCTCGAATGCCCTGGATTTCGACGACCTCATCATGCGCACGGTCGAGCTGCTGCGCGATAACCCACTGATCGCCGAGCACTACCACCGCCGCTTCCGACATATCCTCGTGGACGAATACCAGGACACGAACCACGCGCAGTACGTCCTCGTGCGCGCCCTCGTGGGTGACGGCTCTGACGGCGTCGATCCCGCCGAGCTGACGGTCGTCGGCGACTCCGACCAGTCGATCTACGCCTTCCGCGGGGCCACGATCCGCAACATCGAGGAGTTCGAGCGCGACTTCACGGGCGCGCGCACCATCCTGCTCGAGCAGAACTACCGCTCGACGCAGAACATCCTGTCGGCTGCGAACGCCGTCATCGCCCGCAATACGGGGCGCCGCGCGAAGAACCTGTGGACGGCCTCGGGCGATGGCGCGCTCATCACGCTGGACGCCGCCGATTCCGAGCACGACGAGGCGCGCTTCGTCGTCGGCGAGATCGACCGCCTGGCCGACGCGGGTACCGACTGGGGCGACATCGCGGTCTTCTATCGCACGAACGCCCAATCCCGCGCGCTGGAGGAACTCCTCGTGCGCCAGGGCATCCCGTACCGCGTCGTCGGCGGCACACGCTTCTACGAGCGCCGCGAAATCAAGGACGCCCTGGCCTACCTGCAGGTCATCTCCAACCCGGACGACACGGTTGCGGCCCGCCGCGTCCTCAACGTCCCCAAGCGCGGCATCGGCGCCAAGGCCGAAGAAGCCATCGCCGCGCACGCCGCCCACTACGGCATCTCGTTTGGCGCGGCCCTGCGCCACCTGTGGCTGCGCGCAGGCTGCCCCGCGGGTGAGGGCGAGGGGATCGACGTCGACGCGCTCGCTCGTCCCGTGTCCTCCGACGAGGCCGGGGCTGCGCCTGCGGATCCCGTCTCCGCCGCGACGGGGGAGGGGGCCAAGCCCGCGGGCGAGCGGGAGGAAGCCACGGCCTCGTCCCCGGATTCTGTGGAGCGTGAGAGCGCGCCCGATCCCGCGAGCGTGCCCGAGGTCGTGGGCATCACCGCCCGCGCTGCGAAGTCGGCGGCAGCATTCTGGGGACTCATCGAAACCCTGCGCGCCGCCGAAGCGCGCGGCGCCTCACAGGCCGACATCCTTGAAGAGGTGCTCGACCGCACCGGCTACCTGGCTGAGCTGCGCCGCAGCGAGGACCCGCAGGACGCCTCGCGCGTGGAAAACCTGGCGGAACTGCACTCGGTCGCGGGAGCCTTCGCGGCCGACGCACCCACCGGGACTCTCGCGGACTTCCTCGAGCGCGTCGCCCTCGTCGCCGACTCCGACCAAGTGCCCGCCGAAGGCGAACGCGGCGGACAGGTCACCCTCATGACCGTCCACACCGCGAAGGGCCTCGAATTCCCCGCCGTGTTCGTCACCGGCATGGAAGACGGCACCTTCCCGCACCAGCGCAGCCTCGGCGACGAAACCGAGCTGGAGGAGGAGCGCCGCCTGGCCTACGTGGCGATCACCCGCGCGCGCGAACGCCTCTACCTGACGCGCGCCGCCGTGCGCAGCGCGTGGGGCACCCCGCAGGAGATGCCGCCCTCGAGGTTCCTCGACGACATCCCCGCCGAACTGCTCGACGTGCGCCGCGCGGCCACCTCCGGGGAGCGTATGCGCGCCTCCTACGGGGGTTCGTATGGGTCCGGTTCCTACGGGCGTTCGCGCGGCTCGGACGGTCGCGACCCGTGGGGTGACACCGACACGGGTGCCTTCGGGTCGGGGCGCCGGGGCGCGGCCGCCCAGCCGTCCGGCGTGCGCAAGGTGACGCGCATGGGCGTGGCTCCCGCCGCGGCAGCCACCGAGGACAAGCCCGTCCTCGCGCTCAAGGTCGGGGACCGTGTCAAGCACGCGACCCTGGGTGCCGGCACCGTCACCGGCGTCGAAGGCGAGGGGCCGCGTACCGTCGCCCGGATCCGCTTCGGCATGGCCGAAAAGCGCCTCCTCGTGCGCATGGCCCCGATGGAGAAGATCTCCTAGCTTTTCCTGCTGAACCTTACTGGGCCGGGCTGCTTGGTGTGCCCTGCTGGGCCGGGCTGCGCCGTGGGCGGCGGCCCGCCCGCGAGCCGTCCGCGCCGCGAGCTTCGCTCGGCGCGTCGTCTCGAAGCCCGGCCAGGCCCTGCCACCGCCCACGGGCACCGCAGCCTGGCCCGCGGGAGATACGACCCCGATCCGCCCCGCACGTCCTCTTGCTTGCCTTCAATCACTTTCGAAGCGGCTACATTATGGTTGCCCAAAAATGTCGCACGTAATTCCCCTGCGATTAGTTCAAATTTTGAATCCATGTCGTTGGAATTGCAACGTTTTCGGGTGGTCTCGAAAAATGACCGAGGGAAATTACGTGCGAAATTTGTCTGGGCCTGGCCTGCCGCATTGAGAGGCGTCAGATGTCGATGTGACAACGCC
>NZ_JAPWAG010000014.1:0-58836 GCF_041432775.1 Pauljensenia sp. 20925_1_34
AGGGAAATTACGTGCGACTTTTGTGGTGATGTAGCGGTGGGGGGAATTGCTACCATAGGAGGCTCTGGGCGGCGTGTCGCCGGCGTGTCGCGGGCCTATGGTAGTAATTCCCCCCGTTTGGAGCCGTGCCGTCGCCGCGGCTCGTTCGACAACGAGGCGCGGCAGTCGTAATACCCCCGTTTGGAGCCGTGCCGCCATGCCCCGATGCGCCGACGCCCCGTCGGAGCCCGCGCTCCGCACATTGTTACGTTTCTGAAACCTTGCCAGTACACGCTCAGGAGGGGCCTTATCGTGCCTGTGCTTGAATGCGTTTTATGCTGTTTCGTCGTGGACTGGCAAAGAACAAGTCGCCCGCGGCAATACAACTATTGAGAGGTTTCCCAAAGGTCTACCGCATTCTCACAAAGATTTGACATACTGTGGAGCGGAAACAACCCGTAACACCAGGAGCCATCGTGCCCGACCAATCCGTCACCGCTACACATCAGCAGGACGCGGCCTCGGCCTCGTCTTCGACCAAGAAACCCAGCCTCGGCCGCGTTATCGCCGCGTGGGGGGTACACCTCTTCACCATCTCGGGCCTCGTGTGGGCCACGCTCGCTCTGTTCGCGATCCTCAACAACAACACCCCCATGATGTGGCTGTGGCTCGTCATCGCCCTCATCGTGGACGGCGTCGACGGCACCCTCGCCCGCAAGGTCGGCGTCCGCGAGGTCATCCCGTGGTTCGACGGCGGCGTCGTCGACAACCTCGTCGACTATCTGACCTGGACGTTCCTGCCTGCCCTGTTCATGGCGCTGCACCTGCCCTTCGGCCCGCAGCCCGTGCCGGTCGTCATGATGATCGTCATCATCGTCTCCTCCCTGTTCTGCTACGCGAACGACGGCGAAAAGTCCAACGACAACTACTTCGTGGGCTTCCCCGCCGCCTGGAACTGCGTCGCCATCGTCATGTACGTCCTGCAGACCCCCGCGTGGGTGAACATCGCGGCGACGATCTTCCTCGCGATCATGACGCTCGTCCCGCTGCACTACACGCATCCCGCGCGCGTCAAGCGCTTCCAGATCCCCAACATCGTCGGCGCCGCCGCGTGGATCGTCGCGTGTGCGTACATGGTCGTTGCTTACCCGGTCCAGCCCCTGTGGGCGCTCATCCTCTTCTGGATTGGCGGCGGCTGGTTCTTGATCGCCGGCTTCATCCGTACGGCGACCGGCGAGGATAAGTAAGCTTCCCGCCACGAACGAATACGAGAACGTCCCCCGGGCATTGCGCTCGGGGGACGTCGTTATGCGAGCCTCGTTCGGGCGGCGACGAGGCCGGGGCGGGCTGGTGCCCGCGGCCGGCGACGAGGCCGGGGCAAGTTGCGCTGTGAACATACAGTATGTGGACGCTGGCCCCACAGGTGTGGAGGGCGTTGCCGGTGTGGAGGGCGCCGGAGGGACCGGAGGGCGGCGGCAGGGCCTGGCCGGGCTTCGAGCCGACGCGCCGAGCCTTTAGGCTCGCGGCGTGGACGGCGGGCGGGCGGTCCGCCACCCTCGGGCACGGAGAGTAGTTATGTGCGCGCGCTACGCAACCGCGACCGTTTCGCCGCTGCCCTCGGGCACGGACAACAGCTGGGGGAGGCGGTGCTACGAGAGCTCCGCGAGGCCTTTCTTGACGGCCCGGTCGCGCTGGTAGCGGAAGACCTCCAGGAAGATGCCGCCGAAGAAAATCAGGGCGATGGCAGTCCACACGCCCGGGGGAGCGTGGCGCCCGTACATGAGGAAGTACACGTAGGGGGCGAGGAAGGTGACGGCGGAGGTGACGGCGCCGACGATGCGGTGCCAGAGTTTTTGTCCGGCGACCATTTCGATGAGGCCCCACGTGTAGGGGATGGCGGTGATCATGTCGATGGCCCACAGGATGCGCCAGTCGCCCCGGAAGTGCGGGACGTACATGACGGGCACGGCCCGCGCCATCGAGTACACGAGGACGACGACGTAGGCGATGAACTTAGGGTTGCGGCACAGCTTGAGGAAGGCCGTGCGCTCAATGATGGAGGCACCGACTGCTCGCGCGGCGCGGGTGGCGCGTGACGCGGTTGAGAGCGTGTCGAGGCCGGCCATGGCGACCCGCATGAAGGCGCGTTGCTCGTCGGTGCCGTCCGCCCACGCCTCGAGCAGCGCGAGGGGGGACAGCGCGATGGGCGTGTAACCGCCGGAGGGGGCGCCGGCCTCGTGAATGACGTCGGAGCCGAGGGCCTCGCGCAGGCGCGGCAGCTGGTCGGTGGGGATCTCCGCAATCCACAGGCGCACGCGGCGTTGGATGGCGTCGTGGAGCTCGTGGGAGAGCGCGTGGCCGGCGGCGGAGTGGGGGGAGAAGCCTTCGGCGGCGATGTCTGCCAGGGCGCCGGGATGTTCAACGACGCGCGTCGTCAGGTCGCCGGCGCGGTCGACGCCGGAGACGGAGATGATGGTGGCGGCATCCCACTGGTAGGTGCGCGCGATCTCGATGTCGAGGATCGAACGCAGCGTGATGAGGGATGCTGTGACGCTCACGGGTGGCCTTTCGTTAGGGGTGTAACCATCCAATTGTGCCTGACTGGCCGGTCGGAATGCGCGCTCAGGCGCTCACACGTGTGGGACGTAGAATCGTCGCATGGCGAAACGACGGATTGACACGGCCCGTGGGATGGAGGCGCTGCGCGCGTGGCGCGAGGCGGTTGAGCGGGGCGGGGAGGCGCCGCGCCCCGTGGTCCTGACGGCTGTGCGCTTCACGCTCGAGGAGCTGGGGGCCCTGCACCCGGGGCGCTCGGTCGAGGTGCGTGTGCCTCCCGCGGGCGCGGTTCAGATCCTGCCGGGCACGACGCATCGGCGCGGCACTCCGCCCGCCGTCGTGGAGACGGACGCGCGTACGTGGCTGTCGCTCGCGTGTGGTGTGCTCACGTGGGACGAGGCCGTGGCTGGCTCCCTGGTGAGCGCGTCGGGAGAGCGCACGGACCTGGGGCCCCTCCTGCCGCTCGTGTGAGGGGCGGGGAGGGGATCGGGTCGGTGAGGCTCAGGCTTCGATCTGGGGAGCGCCGAAGCGTGCGATGAGCTTGGGGGCCAGGTACTTCTGGGAGCCCTTGTAGGCGTAGCGCTGGGCGACGGCTGCGACGGCGGCGGTGGAGGCCGCGAAGAGTACCAGCGAGGCCAGGGTGACGTCGTCGGCGTCCTCGGCGGGGACGGGGCGCTTGGTGACGGCCTTCCAACCAAATTCAAAAATCTTGGAGGCTGCGAAGGCTGCTCCGGCGATGACGGCGGTCGTGGCGATCTTGTCGATGGTGGCGGGATCCATGTGTGTCTCCTGGCGTGGGTTGATTGTCCCTGCGCGGGCGCGCGTGCTTCCATGATGCCCCACACTCCGGTCTTGTGCGAGGCCCAGCGGCTGTCTGTCTTATGCTTAGACGCAACTGTTCCCGTCAGAAGGATTCGTCATGGCTCGCGCCCGCTTTGTTTTTGCGCTGTCAGCCCTCGCGGCTGCTGCTACGGCCCTGTCGGCGTGTTCGCCGTCTGTGTCGTCGAGCGCCCCACAGGATCCTTTCGCGGCGCCGGTCGTTCCCGGCCAGGGGGCCCAGGGCTTGCCCGGTGACTTGCATGGCACGATTAACGCGCCGACGCCTCGCTCAGGTTCGGGCGTGGTGACGGTTGCTCTCGTGGGCGGCGCGCAGCTGCCTACCGAGACGGCGGAGGCGTTCACGAAGGCGACGGGTTTCTCGGTCGCGGTCGTCCCGGTTGATGGCGTGGCCATGGTGCCGAAGGCTGATGCGGATGTCGTCTTAGGCTTGGATGGCGCGGATGCGTTGCAGGCTGCGAGGGCGGGCATGATCGCTGGCGCGCCCCCGCAGGACACGATGACTCTCGCGGGGACGGCCGTTGATGGCGCGCCCGCGGCTGTGGCGTACGGGCGCGACGACGTGTGTGTCATTGCCGACAAGTCTTGGATGAGCGCGAATAATCGTCCCTTGCCGACTTCGTTCCACGATCTGTCCGACCCGCGCGTGCGCGCGCTGCTCACGGTCCCCGACCCGGCCTCGTCGTCGGTGGGACGCGCATTTGTGCAGGAGGCTGCCTCTCAGACGGGCGAGGGCCTCGGGCCCTTCGTGCAGTCTCTGAACCCGCGCGTGGACGCCTCCCTGGGCGCGACGATCGGCGCGTGGACGGCCGGCGCGTACGTGTCCGACAGCTATCTGTCCGAGGTCGTGGGTTCTGAGTCAGGCAAGTCCGGTTCCTACCCGCTGGTGGTTGCTCCGCGGTCGCTGGCGGCTGCGGCCGCGACGAACACGGGCGCTGACTCGTACGGCACGGCGGTGACCTCAACGTGCATCGCGCGCATCATGTACGTGGCTGCCACTCAGGCACCCGCCTCCGACGGTGCCGAGTCCCTCATTGCCTGGCTCCAGGGCGAAATCGCGCAGCGTTCCCTGGCCACGACGGGTGCCGCGTACCCGATCGACGGCGTGCTCGCCGCCGACACGAAGGCCGAGTGGCTCATGGGCATCAGCGGAAACGCGGTCGTTACCGACGAGACGATCGGTTCCCTCGACGCGATGAACGCGTGGCTGTCGACGTGGAGCTCGGCCATCGAGGCTCCCGCACCAGCGTCCACGCCCGAGCCGACGACGGAACCCACGACTGAGCCGCAGACGAGCTCCGCGGTCGACCCCGTGCAGGACGAGGCCGGGGCGGAAGACGACGGGTCGGCGGCCTACGACGACGAGGAGTAGGCACCCCACCGGTGATGGGAGCGGGGACGCGGCAGTGCCGCGTCCCCGCTCCTCGTGTCGGCCTATCCGTTCCCGCGCGCGAATGGAGTCCCTCTAGTCGCGCAGCATCGAGGGGCTGACCCGGCACTCGTCGCCGATGCGCATGGGCGCGATGAGGCCCGCTTCGCGCAGCTCGCGCAGGCGCGGGACCGTGCGTTCGACGACCTTCCACGGGTCGATTGTGTTGAGGTAGATGCGGGTGCCGCCCTCGAAGCCGGCCAGCGTCGAGATGCGCCACTTGAGCAGGATCCTCCAGCGCATGGGGGTCGAGACGGTGGGCGGGCGGTGGTACCACTCTTCGTTGGCGGGCACGTCTGCGCCGGTCGCCGCGTGCGCGGCGTGCAGGATGTCGGAGATCCCAGCCATGGCCTCGTCGCTGACCTCCCATGGGTTGCGCGGGGAGTGCAGCGGCCAGATTGCGATGCCGGGGAAGCGGTGACCGAAGCCGGCCAGGGCGACGGCGTGCTCGTTTTGGGCGATGAGGAGCTTGCGGGTGGCAGCGACCGTGAAGATCTGGTCGTAGATGTCGGGCTGGGCGCGCAGGCGCTCCAGCTCGGCCTCGGTCTGGACGGACATGTCGTCGATGGCGACCAGCTGCTTGTGGAGGTGGTCGAAGGAAGCACCGGCGGGGCGCAGCCAGTTCTGGAAGGTTGCGACGTAGCGCACCGCGGGGCTGAGGTCGTACAGGTCGCGCATGGAGCGGGCTGTGTACGCGGTGTACTGGGCGTGTTCCTCGGGGGTGAGGGTGCCCGAACCGGCCAGCTGGTGGGCTTCGGTGGCGCCGTCGACGAAGTGGCGTTTGCCGATGATCAGGTCGTGGCCGCCGGAGAAGAAGCCGTTGGCAGCCTGGAGGCGTGCGGTCTCGCTGGTCGCGGCGAATTCGCCTTCGCTCATGCCCGAGGCCAGCATCCGCGCGCGCACGACGTTCATCACGTGGTCGTAGCCCGCGTCCGAGGCCAGGTAGCGGGCCATGCGGTGTCGGTCCTCTTCTGAGGGCACGTGCCCGTGGTTGAGGTGCCAGTAGTTGTAGGAGACGATTTCGAAGAGGTTGGGGATGCGCCGGAATTCGGCGACTGTGTCGCCCAGCTTGTCGGCACCCAGGGCGTCGAGCTGCTCCCATGTGCCGTCCTCGCGGCGCACGAGACGCGACTTTTCGGGCGGGGTCTCCAGGTAGCGGCCGGAACAGAACGCGCAGTGGTGTCCGTCGGCGTCGTGGTCGATGGGGTTGCGGTCGGTGCGTGGCGCTGTGAGCGGCCGGTTTCCGCGGCCGGGGACGGTCCATACCTCTGTGCCGGTGAGCAGGTTCTGCTGTTTGACGGTGCCGTCGGCGAGTCGCACGATGGCGCGGTCGGCGCGGGTGAGCTTCGATGCCATGTCTCAATCGTACCTGTCGTTAGAGTCGGTTCATGGTGGTGGGGTGCGAACCCGTGCGTCCGGCTTCGCCTTCGTTGAGGGCGTCGATGCGCGCGGTCTGCTCAGGGCTCAAGCTGAAGGAAAAAGCGTCGACGTTCGTGGCCATGCGCTGGCTGGACAGTGTCTTGGGGAAGACGACGTGGCCGCGGTCGATGGCCCAGCGCAGGGTGACTTGGGCGGCGCTGACGCCCAGTTCATCGCCGATGGCGCGCAGGGTGGGGTCGGTGATGGCGCGTCCGCGGGCCAGGGGAGACCACGCTTCGAAGACCATGCCGAGGCCCTGGGCGTAGGCGCGCAGGTTGGCGTTGGGGAAGAAGGGGTGTGCCTCGACCTGTAGGACGTGCGGGCGCACGGTGGCGACGGCGCGGACCGCTTCGACGTGCTCGCGCTCGTAGTTCGACAGGCCGATCGCGCGTGCGCCGCCGGTGTTGAAAGCCTCCTCGAGGGCCGGCCAGGGCAGGGCAACGTCGCCCCCGTAGAGGGTGGGCAGCGGCCAGTGCACGAGGAGCAGGTCGACGTAGTCGGTGCGCAGGTCTTCGAGCGACTGGGCGATGGATGCGGCGGCGCGCTCGGGCTCGTGGTTGGAGTTGTCGACCTTGGTGGTGAGGAAAATCTGCTCGCGCGGGATTCCGGAGGCGTCGAGCGCGGCTCCAACCTCGGCCTCGTTGCCGTACATCTGCGCGGTGTCGATATGGCGGTACCCGACCTCGAGGGCGCGGCTGACGGCGTCGTAGGCGTCCTCGGGGGCGACTTTATAGGTGCCGAAACCCAGCACGGGGATGGGCAATCCCGTCGGCAGCGTGAGGGTCGGAATTGGGGACGAGGCCGTGGTGGCGTCGTCGGGTAATGGGGCGTTCATCGGTGAATCCTCCTAGTCGTTCCCAGTGTAGCCTTCCGCACGCGGCGCAGTTGCCGTCGTCCACACGCGCTCGGTCAGTGTGCCGTAGTGTTGTCCTCGTTTCGGAGCAGTGTGGGGCACCGGTTGGAGAGCGCAGGAGGAATCATGATCAACGTCTACGAGACGGAGGACGGCGTCGTCTTCGACATGAGCCAGCTGGAGTGCGACGCTCTGCGCTCATATGCCGATGGGCTCGTTGCCGACCCCGAGCATCCGTTCGTTGAGCTGCTGCGCAGCCAGGGCCTCGTCGTCGGTGATGCTCCCGTCCCGCATCTCGCCGTTCTCCTTCAGGCGTTTTCGCAGGCGACGAAGGTGCTGACCGCTTGGGTCGTCTCTCCGGCTGGGTGCCGCCGATCCACCTTCTTCGTTGGCCCGCACTCCGCCGTGGTGTCGCGGTGCGACGAGGGGGGACTGTACGCGGGCGAGGATGACCTGTTGTCGGTGTGGTCTATCGACTCCGCGCAGCTGCGCGAGACCTTTTTCGAACTCAGTGCCTTGGGGGAACCCTCCGGCGATGGGATTGTGCCGACGGCGGTACCGGAGGTGCTTGTCAGCGCGCTCGAACGGGGCGACGACACGAAGATTCTCGTGGAGGTGCCGAAGGCTGCCCGCGAGATCGCGGAGATCATCGATTCCGAGATCGACGAGGCGACGGGAGCCTTCTGGGCGGACCTCGCGGATGACTCGTGGGTGGGGCTCGCCGTCCGGGTCGTCGATGCGGCGGAGTACCCGGATTTGTCGGGTGACAGTTGGCGTTTGATTGGCACCAGCGAGGAGGTATGCGAGGTGCTGGCGGGCGTGGAGTTTACTGAGCTGTACCCCGATGAGGTGCCTCTGCTGGCGGATAAGGACGGTGAATTCTGGGCGGCAGTTGCTTCATCATCGCCGGAGGTGCTCTGGGAAGACATCGAGGACGTACTCGCTGAATAGTCCATCTGTTGATTCGTAGGTCTCATAGTCTGAGATCAGCGGGTGTCAATTATTTACTATCTATCTGGTCAAATACTAGGCGAGGGTCGGTTTTGGTTGCTTTGGGTGTGTCGGGGCGCGAGGTGTGTCATCTCTGACCGCTTGACTTATAAAACATTGCAATAAAGCTGAAAACCCTGTGCGTGATGTCTGCAACATGGTTGGCACTTTTATTAGAAGCTCGGTTAATTTGTTGCGTGTGCCGCGGAATGTCAAAGGCTTGCATCTAACCAGGCGGTAGGGATTTTGTTAGGTAACCCACCGTCATTTGTCCTCACTATGTAACGATTTGGCGTACGATAGATACTGTTCAACTACGAAAGCCAACGCGTCACTACAACGAACGGAGAGTTATGTCGGTTCGCAATGCACTGCTGGCACTCGTCGCGCAGCAGCCCGCGGGTGTCTACCGCCTCAAGCAGATGTTCGAGGAGCAGACGTGTGGAGCGTGGCCGCTCAACATCGGCCAGGTTTACCAGACCATGCAGCGCCTGGAGCGTGACGGTCAGGTTGTGTCTCACGCTGAGACCAACGCGGGCCGTGACTCTGAGGTCTTCGAGCTGACCGACGCTGGTCGCGATGTTCTCAACGCCTGGTGGTCCACCCCCGTTCCGCGCGAGCACCCCGAGCGTGACGAGCTTGTCATGAAGCTCGCCGTGGCCGCTGCCGACCCCACGGTCGACGTCGAGGCCATGATTCAGACCCAGCGTCGCTCGACCCTGGGCTCCCTGCGCGACGTGACCCGCCTCAAGGCCTCGGCCGACGAGGGCGAGCTCGCCTGGAAGCTCATCCTGGAGCGTCACATCTTCGACCTCGAGGCCGAGCTCAACTGGCTCGACCACATCGAGTCCGGTGCGGTCTCCGAGGCCGCGCGTCGCGCCGCCTTCGCTGCCGCGAAGGGCCGCTCGATGAGCTGGGCCCAGGCTGAGGCCGGTATTTCGGAGCGTGCCGGGGTGCGATGAGCCAGCCTGTGCCGCTACCGATCAGGATGGCCGGCGTCGGACATGAGTTCGGCGCGAATGGCGTCCGAGTGAGAGCGCTCGACGGGATCGACCTTGAGGTCGCGCCCGGCGAGCTTCTCGCTGTTATGGGCCCCTCTGGATCCGGCAAGTCGACGCTGCTGTCTATCGCGGGCGGGCTCGAGCGCCCCACGCACGGCAGTGTCTACGTGAACGGAATCGACCTGGCTGGGCTGGACAGTGTGCACCGTGCCGAGGTGCGACGCCGGTCGATCGGCTACGTGTTCCAGGACTACAACCTGATCCCGTCGCTGTCGGCTCTTGAAAACGTTGAGATGCCGCTACAGCTGGATGGAGTCAGTCCCTCGAAGGTGCGCGAGGCTGCGATGGCTGCCCTCACAGAAGTGGGCGTCGCGGAGCTCGCGGATCGCTTCCCCGAGAGGCTCTCGGGTGGTCAGCGCCAGCGCGTGGCCATCGCTCGGGGCCTCGTTGGTAACCGGTCGGTCATACTTGCTGACGAGCCTACCGGCGCGCTAGATTCTCACACTGGCGAACAGATCATGTTGGTGTTGCGTAACCACATAGATGCGGGCGCAGCCGGTATCCTCGTGACTCATGAGGCCAGAATGGCCGCATGGGCAGACCGCACTGTCTTCCTGCGCGACGGTCGCATCGTTGATCGATCGCGCGGTGACTCACTGAGGGATCTGCTGGCAGACGCAGCACCAAGGATCTAATGAGCCGACTCAGCACACGGATGAGGCGATGGGGAGTAGTACTCCGCATCGCCTCTCGTGATGCACGCCAAACTTTGGGGCGCACGGTTACGGCCGTCATCCTCATCTCCCTGCCGATCATCATCGCGATCGGCTCGCTCACTTTCTGGGATGTGACGACCTCCCAGCGCTACCAGGCCTCGTCCTGGCTGGGGCACGGCACCGACGCGCAGGCCGTCACGCTGCGACGTTCCACCACTGCCCTCGACCAAAATGTCACGGCCGACCTTTTCTTCAAGACGTCCTCGGATGAGGAAGTCGACGTGACCATGGAGACTCTCACCCAGTGGGTGCCCCCGGGCGACCAACTGATCGCGGTGGACACTCTCTACCAGCTGCATATGACCGCGCCCGACGGGACCGGCTACACGGTTGACGCAGGCACGCAGACAGCGTCGCTGGACGCCCCGCGTGTCGACGCCGGCTCCATGCACGGTGGGCTCGGCGCCGATCACGCGGTCATTTCCGACGACGTCGCGCGCGCACTCGGAGTGTCGGTCGGGGACACGCTCAGCCTGTCGCTGACGGTCGGGCGCGACCGCACGAGCCAGACTCTCACAGGTACCGCCGTGGTCGACGCGATCATCAAGGGCAGCGGTCGCGCCATCGTCGGTGACGGCACGCTCGATGTGGACCGCCTGGCCGTGGCCGGGCGCACCCAGACGGCCTGGTTCGTCACGGGTCCGGTGCCGGTGTCCTGGGACAAGATCCGCGAACTCAACGCGTCCGGCTTTTCCGTGGTCTCGCGCCATGTGCTGGCCAGCCCGCCCGACGCATCTGCCATGCCGCCCCAGATCGCCCAGTACCAGGTCACCGAACCCACTCGTAACACGAACCCGTGGCAGTACCTCCTCCTGGTCGCGGGAGTCCTCCTGATCCTCACCGAGATGATCCTACTCATCTCGCCCCTGTACACGGTCGCCCAGCGTTCCGTCATGCGCACGGCCGCCATGATCGTCGCCAACGGCGGAGACCGCTCCGACGGCCGCCGCCTCACGATCGCTCACGGCCTCATCATCGGCGCTTACTCGGCCGGGTTCTCGCTGGCGTTGTCCGGCGCTGCGATGGTCGGCATCGGCGTGTGGTCGGGCCTCGGTATCGGTATCGTCCCGCTATGGCCGGCCGGCCTGTCGGTGCTGCTACCGATCCTGCTGTCCCTCATGGCTTCCGTCTCCCCGGCGCACACCTCCTCCCACATCGACACTTCGGCGGTCATTGGCGGGCGTGTGTGGGAACCCTCCCGCCTGGTGCGCCGCCGCATGATCTATCCGATCTCTCTGCTGGCCGGCATCCCGGTTCTGGTCCTGGCCGCCGCCGCCGGCTCGATCCTGGCGCTCGTACTCGGCGTCGCCCTGCTCGAAGTTGGCCTCATCGGCTCGATCCCCTACGTGTTCACGCGTTGGCGCGTGCCCAACGGCCGCGCGTCGATGAGCATGCGCCTGGCCCTGCGCGACGCCGTGCGCAACGGCCACCGAACGTTCCCGGCCATGGCCTCGATCCTGACGACCGTCTTCGTCGCCTGCTCCTTGCTCATCACCCTGTCCTCCTCGAACGAGGCCGGCTGGAACTCGCGCCCGCACTTGGGCCAGCGCGGACAAATCTTCGTCTCGACGGTTGACAAGACGGAAACGAATACCCGTTCGCGCGCGCTCATGCAGGCCGCGTCCGACACCATCAAGAACGACCGCACGATCACCTCCGAGGCGGTCCTCACCGGCATGGCGTGGAACAGTGGCCCCGGCGGCCCCAGAACCATGGTCGAAGCCGTCTCCCCGCACGACAACTCGACGTCCCCGGAGGCCTCCGACATGCTCCCCATGGCGGAGCTGGACGTCGCCTATATCGTTGACGACGGCACCTACCTGCGACAGGCCGGCTACCTCAAGGAGGCCGACATGGTCCGCGCGGTTGCCACGCTCAACGCGGGCGGCGTGCTGGTGCCCGAAAAGCAGTACATCGACGGGGCCGGCCAGGTGAGGCTGCGCAGCCTCGACACGAGCGCCATCGCCGAGGCCAGGGCCGCCGGCGTCTCCGAAAGTGAGCTCCCCGACGCGCACGTCATGGCGACGCAGATTTTCCCGGCCTCGCCGCTGACCCGCATCAACGTCATGGTGCTCTCCCCGAGCGCAGCAACGTCCCTCGGCCTCGAGTCGGTCACGCTGGGCCGCCTCCTGACGCCTGAGAAGCCTGTGAGCACCGTGGATGCGCCCGCCTTCCAAGCGACCATCGCCCGCCAGGTGCCCGGCGCATCCGCTCAGGTGATCGGCCCGACCATGCGCTCCCAGGTCCTGCCCTACATCGCGGCCCTCATCGCGGTCGTCGCGGCGGCCGCCACGGTCGCCCTGGTCGTGGCCCTCTCGGCCTCCGACATGCGGCCGGATCTGGACACGCTGGACGCGATCGGCGCGGCCCCGACCATGCGGCGCCACGTCACCACCTGGCAGGGCGTCGTCCTCGCGCTCAACGCGATTCCTACAGCGGTCCTCTCGGGGCTCATCGTCGGCGTGCTCGCCGTCATTACTTTTGCCCGCTCCAATATCTTCCCGACGCTGACCACCACGCTGCAGCCCGTCGTGCCGTGGGGAGCACTGCTCGGCATGCTCATCGGCATGCCACTGCTGTGCGCGCTCGTCGCCATCGTCCTGACGCCGCGCAACCAGAAGCGTATTCGCCGCATCAACTAGGCTCGCCCATGAGTGATGCACCCGAAACGGTTGTGATCCCCCCAGGCGCGCTGGCCTCGTCAAGCGTGCGCGTCGACACGTGGCTGTGGGCGACCCGTCACCTCAAGTCGCGCTCCCAGGCGACTGCAGCTGTGCGCGCCGGACACGTGCGCGTGAACGGCGAGCCCGTCAAGGCCGCCTACAAGGTGCGCGTGGGCGACGAAGTGCGCCTACGCATCGAGGGCTTCGACCGGATCCTCGGCGTCGTAGTGCTGCTGAATAAGCGCGTGTCCTACCCACAGGCGCGCACCGCGTACGACGATCGCACCCCCGAGCGTCCCCGCGTCCACATCCCCGTCGCCATGCGCGAGAAGGGAAGCGGGCGCCCCACCAAGAAGGAACGCCGGGAGCTGGACCGCCTGCGCGGGTACGACTCTCACGAGCATTACTGACCCTGTGCCGAGGCCGTGGCGGGCCCTGGTTGCGGTGCGTATACGCGCGGTCCCGCCGCCTGGTGAGGCGACGGGACCGTCAGCGAGAGTACTTACTCGTTGGGGAAGAAGGACTGGGGAGTGATCTTGTAGAAGGCGCCCCACGCGGCGTCGTAAGGTAGGTCGAACGTGTAGTCGATCTTGTTGCCGTCGGTGGGCACCGTGAGCGTGACGACGTCTTTGTCGACGTGCGTCACGTTCTGTCGGGTCTCGTCCGTGGAAAATTCGATGGTGAGGACGACCGTCGTGTTGCTGAACGAGGTTAGGGTGTCCGCCTTGTCCCGGTATAGCTCGGCGGTGCCACTGCAGGTGACAACGGTACTGTCGGCGTTGCGATTGCACTCGTCAGTGAGCTTAACGATCTCATCCGGAGTATAGGTGGTCATGAAAACAGCGGTTGTCACGCGCTTGGTGCACTGAGAGTCAATCGACTGTCGGAGCTGCTCGCTGGCGTTTTTGTAGTCGTCGTAGAGCTGCGGGATTGCTTCGGCATTCGACGCGCTGATCGAGGAACACCAGGTGTTGGCCCGCGTCTCGATGGCCTCCGCGGTGGCGGTGGCGGCCTGTTCGGACAGGGAACGGGCCTGCGTCCGATACTTGTTCGCCAGGACGCCGAACGTGATCGCTGCGGCAATCACGAGGATCAGGGTGAGCCCCATGACGCGGTTGTAGATGCTGAGTAGCTTGTTCTTAGCGGGCTTGGCCGTTGACGTGGCGGGCTTGGTGGTCACTGTGCTGCCTCCTGTGCTGCGCTCAGATCGGAGTTGGCGTCGCTGAGGGCCTTCTCAGCCTGCTGGAACTCCGCCGATGCCGCCCGGTACATGCTGACCGTCATGGTGGCACCCGCCGCGAAGCCGATGGTGAGGATCGTTGTGATGACCGCGATGACGACCTGAGACTTTGGGGGCTGGGGGGTGCCCTGGGCCGGGCGTTGGCTCTGCGCGGTCGTTGGCTCGGCGCCCGCAGGGGGGACGTCGGGCGTGGCGTGGCCGGGGGTGTCCGCCTCCTCGCCGGGGCGCAGGACTCGGCCTGTGATGGGGTCGACGCTGGCCGTGATCGGGTGGGAGGCAGTCCCTGTGACGGGATCGATGGTGGGCGCGAAACGGCCGGTGCTGGTCACGGGTCTGGCGACCGATCCAGTGAACGGGTCGATGATGCCCGTGATGGGGTGGGAGGTCGTGCCCGTGACGGGGTCAATCGTGGGTGCGAAGCGACTGACGTGTGGGCTGGGCACGTCGTAGGAGGCCTCTGTCCTGTAGTCGTCGGTCCAGCCCGTGCCATCCCACCAACGCAAGCGGGGTGTTCCTTCCGGGTCGGGGTACCAACCTTCGATCGGGTTGCTCACGGAAAGCTCCTTTCGTGGTTCCCACCATCACGGGACGGTTGGAATGGGGGTGACTGGTGAGCGACCGGTCTCGCCAGCGTCACATGTTTGAGGGCCACCACGCGGTCATCGTGGCCCCGCACTCTGTATTGTCCGTCATTTGCGGGTCGTAGGGAACTGAGACCGTGAAGGCGAGCGTCGTGCCGGGTGTCAGCGTCGCCGTCGCGGTCCCCTGGTAGGGGGAGGACGGATTGAGGTTCGTGTTCTTCTCCGTGGTGTAGCCGATGACGGTCACATCAAGGGGACCAAACGTAGTAATGGTACTCGATGGCTTGATAGTGAGGGTCCCGTTGACCGTGGTCGTCACCTGATCGGTCGTACATTCGGTGATAGCGATCGTAAAGTCCGCGTTAGACAGCGTCCGCTGGGCGTTGGCCAGTGTCTCCTTGTCGGGGCACTGGGCGTGGATGGTCTCCTTGAGGGACTGGGTGGCCGAATCGTAGGTCTTGATGGCGTCGCGGATCGTGGAGGCGTTCTCGCGCGAGATTGAATCGCACCAGGTGGAGGCGTCGCGCACGACGCCGACGGCGTCCAGACGAGTCTTGGCGGCCTTGATCTCCTGGTCGAGTGCGGCCTTGTCGGATTGTGCCTGGGCGGCCTGCTCGTCGAAGCTGTGCGCGGCCTGGGTACGCGAGATGTTGACCCAACTCACCGCGGCGGACAAGACGATGAAGATGACGGCGAGGACGGCTCCCGCGACGGTTGCTGCGCGCAGGGGGACGGGTGCGGTGCTCACTTCTCGGCCTCCTCGATCTGGCGGTTGATGTCCTCGAGCGTGGACTGAGCGTTGTCGCGCTGATCCTGAGCGCTCTGTGCCTGCTGCTCGGCGTCGTGATAGATGCGGCTCGAATCGCCCAGGTGGGACCACGCGAAGACGAGCACACCGATGAAGACGGCGACCAGAATCCACGAGGCGGCGCAGGCGAGCACCCATCGCCCGGTCGTGCGAGCGGGTGCCGTCGTGCTTGCGCTCGCCTCGTGCTCGCTCATTGACGAGGCCTTGGTGCCGTGAGCGCTCGTCGTGGCCTCGGGTACGGGCGACGGTATTGGCATGGGAACCGCGTCGGCCCCGCGAGAGGGGGCGTGGCCCTGTTCGTTACCACGCGCGAGGGGAACGGTGTCGGGTGAGGCGGCCATGGCCTCGTCCCGGGTGTCGACCTCGGTGTGCTGCGCGCGGACGGTGGGGCTGCTGACCGTCTGATCCTGCGTCGCGTAAGGGACGACGTAGTCGGTCCAGTCACTCCCGCTCCACCAACGCAGCTGCGGCGCTCCGCTGGGGTCCGGGTACCATCCTTGTGCGGGCTCGCTCATCGTGGGCCCCCTTTCCCCTTGCGAATAAAACTGTCTTTCTGGTCAGGAAGTCTAGTCGCAGGACGGATGGTGGGCAACTATCCGCTCAGAGGCCGGTCACCCACAAGCTCGTGATCATGTTGCCGCAGCTGCCCTCGGTCAGGCCATTACCCGGCACTGTCAGCGTGTAACTGGCCTTTCCGCCCTTGGGGATCGTGAACGACGTCGATCCGAGGGGCTTATCTGAGTCTCCGAATTCCTTCGCGGCCGTGAGGTAGAAGTCCACGGTCAGCTCGAGGTCACCCAGGGCGGCCAGCTTCTCGTCGTTGGCCCACATCTCGCCCTTAAACGTCACGTCGGTACCGACGAGTTCGCAGCTTCCCTCCGAGGCGAACGCTTGGGACTTGAGGGAATAGATGGCATCCAAGAGCGCCTCCTTGTCGGGGCACTGCTCCGCGATCGCATCGATTTGCGTTTGGGGTTTCGCGTGCAGGCTGTTTGCCTGACTATTCAGCAGCGACGGGCTGGAGTAGGCGGACGTGAACTCGTTGCACCAGGTCTTGGCGCTTTGGTCGACCTTCGCGGTGTCGATCTTGGCCCGCACGTCCGTGGTCTGCGTCTCGGTCTCCTTCTTTTTGTCGCGGAGAGACTGCGCGTCGGTACGCGTCTGGTCGGCTTCCGCCTTCCGTGAGCGGGTGCCAGTAACGAAGAAAATGGAGGTGACCAGCAAACACAGGGCCAGCACTGCCGCGATGGCCGTCAAGATCTTGATCGTGCGGGTGGAAGCTCCGTTCGCGGGGCTGCTCATGTCTGTTCCTTTCCGAGGTCCTGCACGCGGTCACGGTCCGGCGTGTGCTCGGGGTGACATCTCGGGAGTGGTGTCCCGTCACTCATGTGTGTACATACCCGTCCGGGACTTGGGTCGGTGGTGGGTAGGGCAGGGATTGCTCACAAGCCGCTCATCCAGATACTCTGCACCTTGGTGATGCACTTCCCGCCGGGTACGCCGGGGTCGGGCAGGTTCTCCGAGTAGGTTGCGCTGCCTCCCGACGAAATGGTGAAGGAGAACGTGCCGATGGGCTTCGCATCCTTCGCCGGCTTCGTTCCCTTCGTGTAGTACAGGTCCACCGTGACGTCGATATCGCCGAGGTCCGACAGCTGCTTGTTCGTGATCGTCATGGTCTCCGAGAACGTCAGCCCTTCGTCCGTTATCTCGCAGGTCTGCGAAGACTTCTCAAACGAACTCTCGGGCGCGGCGTGCAGGGCCTCGACAAATGCCTTCTTCTCGGGGCACAGCTGCGCAATCGCGTTGCGTTGGTTCTGCGTCTTAGACGAGAGTTCCCCTGACGCATTGGTCAGGGAGTTAGGGGTGGAGTAGGCGGACGTGAATTCGTCGCACCAGGTCTTGGCCGATCCCTCAACCTTCGTTGAGGTGATCTGCGTTCGTACGTTCGCGGTTTCTGTCTCCGCGTCCTTCTTCTTCGCTCGCAGTGACTCGGTGTCGGCGCGCGTCTGCGCGGCTTTGGTGCTCTGCGAGTGTGCTCCGCTGCCCAGGAAGATGGAGGCACCGAGCAGGCATAGGCACAGCACCGTGGCAATGATCGTCATGATCTTGTACGTGCCGGGAGAAGACTCAACGTTCGCGGAAGGCGAGGCATCATTGGTCACTTCTGGGCCTCCGTCAGTTCCTTCTGAGCCTGCTCAAGGCCGGACTGTGCCTCGTCGTACTCCGCCTGCGCGGCCGCATGCTCAGATTCGGCCTTGGCGAGGTCCTTGCTCGCGCTCGAGTAGGACAATCCGGTGTAGACGGCGGTCACCGCGAGAATGACGACGAGAATCCATGCGGCGAACATGCCGATAAACCAGCCTTGCCCGGAGCTCGCCTTGGCCTTCTTGTCGCTTCCCTTCTGAGCCGGGGTGTCCTCGTCGTCTGAAAAGACCGGTGTCACGCCCGTGTTCTGGTAGGGGTTGGGGTGAACCTTCGGAGCCTGCTGAGAGGATGGCATGCGGGGGCCACTGGACGCGGACGAGTCCGACTGCGCTGCGCCCTGCTGAGCGGGGACTGGCTGTCGAGGCTGGGGTGCGGGGATTCCCCGCGCGCCACCTTGCTGCATCGGCGCATTGTGCGCTGCGGGCGCGCCAGGGGTGGGCACGGGGACGCTTCGCATGGGTGCGGGAATGGGCTGCTGGCGAAAGTTGGGCATCGGTTGAAACTGCTCGGTCCACGAGCTGCCGTTCCACCAGCGCAGGCGCGGGCTTCCGGCGGGGTCGGGGTACCATCCGGCAACGGGTTGAGACATGGCCATCCTTTCACTTTCTGGGTGCAGTCTATACCCAACCCGTGAGCCTTATAACTCGGTCACCTTTGCGCTTCTCACACCCGTCTCAGGATGTGACAGGTACCCTGAAAGCTATGGCTGGTCTCTTCTCGTCCTCACCCCTGCTCGCGCTGTTTGTCGTCGTTGCGTTGGGTGCGGCGATTGGGGCCATTCGGATCGGCCCGCTGCGCTTCGGAGCGGCGGGTGCTCTCTTCGTCGGTCTCGTCGTTTCGGCTCTGCATCCCGAGGTCGTCAGTAACCACATGTCGATCGTCCAGCCGATGGGTCTGGCGTTCTTTGTCTATTGCGTCGGCATTTCCGCGGGCGCGACCTTCTTCCAGAATTTACGTAAGCAGACGAACCTCCTCGCCCTCACCACGGTCGTGTGCATCGTCGGCGCGGTCATCGCGCTCGTGGGAGGCCGCCTCCTCGGCCTGTCCTCCGGTCTGACGTCGGGCCTGTTCACGGGTGCTCTGACGGCTGCTCCCGCCCTCGACACGGCTACCCGGCTCACCGGGGATGCGAACGCGGCGGTCGGCTACGCCTTCGGCTATCCGGTGGGTGTCATCGGAGGCATCCTCGTCGTCACGATCACCGTGACGAGGAAGTGGGTCGGCCCCAAGGACACGCCTTCCCTCGCGGGGTCCTCCCTGGAGGCCGTGAGTATTCGCGTGTCCAAGCACATCAACACGCGCGACATCGACGCGTGGCGCGACCAGCGCGTGCGCCTGTCCTACCTGCGACGTGACGGCCGCACCCGCGTCACCGCGGCCGGCGAGGACCTGTTGCCGGGTGACCACGTCGTCATGGTCGGGGACCCCGAGTCCATCAGGGAGACGGCACCCCTTGTCGGCAAGATCCTCGATCACAACCTCGAGGACGACCGTTCCGACCTTGCCTTCGAGCGCATCGTCGTGTCCAACCCCGACGTCGCCGGCCGCAGCGTCTGCGACCTCAATGTCACCAAGCGATTCGGTGCCGTCATCACGCGCGTGCGCCGTGGTGACCTGGACCTCCTGGCCCGCGACGACCTTGACCTGCAGCTCGGCGATCACGTCGCCGTCGTCGTTCCCACGGACGAGCTCGATGACGTTGCCGAGTGGCTCGGCGACTCCGAGCGCCGCGTCGCTGAGGTGGATGGCATGGCCTTCGGCATCGGCCTCGTCCTCGGCCTGCTCCTGGGCATCGTCTCCTTCCCGCTGCCCGGCGGCCAGGGCTTCCAGCTGGGTGCCGCCGCCGGCCCCCTGATCGTCGGCATGCTGCTCGGCGCCCTGCGCCGCACCGGCCCGCTCGTGTGGACCCTGCCCGCTGCCGCGAACCTGACGATCCGACAGATCGGCCTCATGCTCTTCCTCGCAGCCCTCGGCCTGAACGCAGGCCCGCAGTTCGCGAGCCTGCTCGGCAGTCCCGAGGGCTGGCGCGCCGCCCTCCTCGCCGCCGTCATGGTTATCGTCTGCTGCGTCATCCAGGCCCTCGGCGCGAAGTTCATCGGCCTGTCCTCCGCGCGCGCAGCCGGCGGCATCGCGGGCTTCCTCGGCCAGCCCGCGGTCCTGCAGGCCGCCGACGCCCGCGTCACCGACGAGCGCATCGAGGCGGCCTACGCGACGCTCTTCGCCTTCGCGATCATCATCAAGATCCTGCTCCTGCCGGTCATCACCTCCTTCCTGTGAGCGCCGTAGACTAGGGTCATGGCTACCCCCGACTTCGTCCTCGAACTGCGCCGCCACGTCGGCAACGCGCCCCTGTGGATGCCCGGCACGACCGTCGTCATCTTGCGCCCCGCGCCGGGATGCGCGCCGATCGACTGGGAGACCCCCATCGCGCCTGAGACGGTGGAGATGCTGTGCGTGCGCCGCTCGGATAATGGAGCCTGGACCCCCGTGACCGGCATCGTCGACCCGGGCGAGGAGCCTGCGATCGCCGCCGCCCGCGAGGCCGCCGAGGAGGCCGACGTGTGTATCGAGGTATGCCGCCTCCTGTCCGTCGAGGTCGTCGGCCCCGTCACCTACGCCAACGGTGATGTCACCACCTACCTGGACGTCGCCTTCGCCGCGCAGTGGGTGAGCGGCGAGCCCAGCCCCGCCGACGGCGAAAACAGCGAGACCGCCTTCTTCCGGGCCGACCAGCTCCCGCCCATGAACGACCGCTTCCGCCGCGCCGTCGCCAAGGCGCTGAGTGGCCGCCCCGGCGCGGACTTCCTCACCGCCTGACGGCGCGTGGCCTGAGGGCGGACCCCGGCCTCGTCCTCCCGGCGCGAAAATGCTTGTGTTTGCGTCAAACCCCTTGCGGGACTGAAGTCCTAGTGGTGGAATGGGGGTATGGATACTCCTAGCAAGATTGCATACTCCGTCACCGCCGACTCCACGGGCGGCCGCGCCGGCACCTCCTCCGTCCCCGCGCTCGGCATCAGCCACGTCATGCGCATGCCCAAGGAACTGGGCGGCCCCGGCGACGGCGCCAACCCCGAAGCCCTCTTCGCCATGGGCTACGGTGCCTGCTTCCAAGGCGCCATGGGCCTGGCCGCCAAGGAACTGGGCATCGACACCAAGGACTCCGTCGTGCGCACCACGATCGGCCTCGGCCCCGAGGGTGACTCCTTTGCCCTGACCGCCGACATTAAGGTCTTTATCCCCGGCGTCGAACTCGACCGCGCCCAGGCCCTCGTCGAGCGCGCCCACGAGCTGTGCCCCTACTCCAAGGCCACGCGCGGCAACGTGCCCGTCACCGTCACCGCCGTCGCCAACCTCTGAGCGCACCCGATAGACGAAAGCAACCCCGGCCTCGTCCGTTCCACATGGACGAGGCCGGGGTTCCCTCATGCCCCCCGTGTGCCCTCCGGGGGAGGTTCTCAAGCGCCGCCGGGGGTGCCGCGCGCACGGCTGCACCCTTCGGGTTTGCCGGGCGCGGGCGTCCCGGGCGTCAGGCGCCCTGCCAGTACGCCTTAAGCGCCTGCGACAGCGTCAGAAGATCATCGACGTGGCTCATCTCGCGCGCCGAATGCATGGACAGCAGGCCGATGCCCACGTCCACCGTCAGGATGCCCAGGCGCGTCGCCGTGATCGGGCCGATCGTCGTGCCGCACGGCATCGCGTTGTTGCCCACGAAGCTCTGTGAGGCCACGCCCGCCGCCGCGCACGCGCGATTCCACAGGGCGATGCCCTCGGCGTCCGTCGCGTAGCGCTGCTTCGAGTTGATCTTGATGACCGGGCCGCGACCCATCACCGGGCGGTTATCCGGGTCATGGTGGCCCGCGTAGTTCGGATGCACCGAATGCGCCGCGTCCGCGCTCACGCACGAGGAAGCCGCCAGCATGCGCTCGAAACCATCCTCGTCGCGGCCCAGCGCCGTCGCCGTTCGGCGCAGCACCGTCTCCAGGATCGGGCCCGCCGCACCCGTGCGCGACCCCGAGCCCACCTCCTCGTGATCGAAGCACATGAACACCGTGACGTCGCCGCCCGCAGGCGTTCCTTCCGCGGCCAGGCGCTCCAGGGCCACCAAGCCCGGGTGCACGCTCGACAGGTTATCCTGGCGCGACGCGGCCACGAACTGACCCTTGTCGCCGAAGAAGCCCGGGCCCTGGCTGGGCGTGAGAATCAGGTCGAAGGCCGCGATCTGCGAGGCATCATCCAGACCCGCGGTGCGCGCCACGTACTCCAGCACGTTGCCGTACGGGTTATCCACCGTCCACACCGGATGCAGGTGCTTCTGCGGATCCAGCTTCAGCCCGCCCGGGTTCACGTCTCGATCCAGGTGAATCGCCAACTGTGGGATGCGCGCGATCGGGCCCGTGCGGGCCAGGATCACCTCGCCGCTGGTCAGAACGAGGCGGCCCGCCAGCGTCAGCTCGCGATCCAGCCACGAGTTCCACATCATGCCGCCGTACACCTCGACGTCGATCTGGCCCCAGCCATCCGGCGTCGTCGACTGCACCGACGGCTTGACCGACAACGCCGGCGAATCCGTGTGCGCACCCACGATGCGGAAGCCCGCGTCATCGGCCACTGTTTCGGGGACAAACCACGCGGCCACCGCGCCGGCGCGCACCATCACGTGACCGCCCGGGGACGCATCCCACGCGCCCCTCTCGTCTACGCGCGTAAAGCCGGCGTCCACCAGGCGCTGAGCCACGACCTCGGCCGCATGATAGGGGGAAGGAGAATCAAGGAGGAAATGCTGATAGTCCACCGCGTTCGCGTGGACCTCATCCAGTTCAAGCTGTGCCATACCCCCATCGTAGGCCCGTGACAGGGGGCTATGCTGGAGTCATGAGCGGAATTCCGATGTACACGCTGTCCGACGGCCTGACTCTGCCCGCCATCGCGCTGGGTACCTACAACCTGCGCGGCGAGGCTGGAGTCGCCTCCATGATCTCCGGCGTCGAGGCCGGGTATCGCATGCTGGACAGCGCCTTCAACTATGAAAACGAGGGCGCCCTCGGGCAGGCCGTGCGCCGCTGCGGCGTCCCCCGCGAGGAGCTGCGCCTGGTCTCCAAGCTCCCCGGGCGCCACCAGCGCTACGACGAGGCCGTCTACACGCTCGAAGAATCCCTCATGCGCGCCGACCTGGACTACTGGGACATGTACCTGATCCACTGGCCCAATCCCAAGCGCGGCCTGTACGTCGAAGCCTTCCAGGCCCTGCTGGACGCGCGCGAGCGCGGCCTCATCCGCTCCGTCGGCGTGTGCAACTTCCTGCCCGAACACCTCGACCGCGTGCACGCCGAGACCGGCGAGTACCCGAGCGTCAACCAGATCGAGCTGCACCCCTACTTCCCGCAGGCCTCCGCGCTGGCCTACCACGCGCAGATTGGCGTGCTCACCGAGTCCTGGAGCCCGCTGGGCCGCAAGTGGCGCATCGTCGACGACCCCGCGATCGTCGCCCTGGCTGCCGAAGCGGGCGTGTCCCCGTCGCGCCTCATCCTGCGCTGGCACTACCAGCTCGGCGCCCTGCCCCTGCCCAAGTCCGGTCACCCTGAGCGCCAGCGCGAGAACCTCGACATCTTCTCCTTCTCGCTGTCGCCTGAGCAGATGGCTGCGATCAGCGCGCTCGGGCGCCCCGGCGGCCGCCAGGCCGACCAGAACCCGGAGTACTACGAGGAGTTCTGAGGCTTCTTCGTTCGGTGGTGCTTGTGGCGCCGCTGGTGTTCCGGGCGCCGTCGGGCCCGGCCGCCCGCGAGATCGCCACACGCGAGCTTCGCTCGGAGTGGTCGATCTCGAAGCCCGCCCGTGCCCTCCGGACCCTCCGGCGCCCTCCACACCGGCGGCGCAGCCGGAATTCGCGGTTGAGCTTGTTGCTTGCGGCTCCGCTGGTGTTCCAGGCGCCGTCGGGCCCGGCCGCCCGCGAGATCGCCACACGCGAGCCTAAAGGCTCGGAGTGGTCGATCTCGAAGCCCGCCCGTGCCCTCCGGACCCTCCGGCGCCCTCCACACCGGCGGCGCCTGCGGTGCTGATGCATGGTTCGGTGTGTTGGCTCGAAGCCCGGCCGGGCCCCGCCGCCGCCCACGGGCACCGCAGCCAGGCCCTACCTAGTGCATTGCCTTCCAAAATAGTCCAGCGGTGTCTACGTCTGCTGCGCATGCGGATAGGTTGTCGCCATATGGATAGGTTATGAGTATCCGGATAGCTTATTAACCTATCCGGATGCGGATAACCTATCCGCATCTTCATAACCTATCCGCGTCGTTGGCTGCCAGGTCTGCCCTTGTGCCCACGTGCGTGTCAGTCAGGCTCCGGAGGCGCGCTCATCGCCTCAAACAAAGCGCCCGCCCTCGCGTCATGCGGGGCGGGCGGCGACAGTGACGGCAAGCATTGCTAGCGTCACATGTGAGGCAAACGGCGAAAGCGCGAGCTTACTTCTTCTCGAGCGTCACGCGGTACACGTTGGTCTCGCGCAGTTGGAAGCCGGCGCGCTGGTAGAGGCGGTTCGCGGCCTCGCGCGTGGGGCGCGACGTCAGGTCGACGGTGCGGGCGCCGACCGTCTTGGCGTGCTCGATGGCTGCCTCAACGAGGGCGAGCCCGGCGCCCTGGCCGCGGGCGGCCTCGTCGACGACGACGTCCTCAACCCATGCGCGCACGCCCGTGGGGATCTCGAAGGTGGCCAGGGACAGCATGCCGAGGATCGGATTGTTGCCGTCGGCGTCGGCCGTCTCGGCGCGGAACACGAAGAGGTGGACGCTGGACTGGGACAGGAAGCGCTCCACGTCGGCTTCGCTCATCGGAGCGGCGGAACGGGAGAGCTGGGGGAGCAGGCGCCCCATGGCCTCGTGGAGTTCGGGCGTGGCGGCGGTGATCAGTTCGACAGTCATGTTTCTCCTAACGGTTGGTCTAAGTGTAGCGGTCGAGGCGCGAGTTCCGATGCGGAAATCGGAATGTGTTGGTCCTCCGCTCGCGCGCGGGCTCACGACGGGCGACACTTAGTTTCCATGGAAACTAGCGTTGCACTGATGGACGTCATCCGGCTCGATGGTCCCTGCGAGATCGATGAGATGACGGTCTCCCAGCTCCCGATTCCGCAGGTGAAGGAGGGGTGGCTGCGTGTGCGTGTCGCGGCCTTTGGTGTCAATGAGTCTGAGTCCCACTCGCGCCGTGGCCTGTCCGACCCGGACTTCACCTACCCGCGCGTACTCGGCATTGAGGGTGTGGGCGTCGTCGACGAGGTCGCCCCTGGCAGCGCTTTCACGCCCGGCCAGCAGGTTGCCTTCATGATGGGAGGCATGGGCCGGGAGTACGACGGCTCCTACGCGCGCTACACCCTCATTCCCGAGCGCATCGTGATCCCCTTTAGGTCCGACCTGGATTGGGCAACGATTGGTGCGATCCCCGAGATGACGCAGACCGCCTACGGCTCGCTCGTTCACGCAATGCGCGCTCGGCGCGGCGACACGATTCTTGTGCGCGGAGGAACCTCGACGGTCGGCCTGATGGCGGTGCGCCTGGGCGTGCGCATGGGGATGACGGTCATCGCGACCACGCGCCGCGAGTCCGCTCGGCCGGTCCTGAACGAGGCCGGGGCCGCCCACGTGGTCATCGACGACGGGCGGATTGAGGGTAAGGTGCGCGCTCTCGCTCCGGGTGGGGTGGATGCGGCGCTGGAGCTTGTGGGGATCCCGGTGCTCGGCGATACGCTGCGCTGCGTGCGCCCTGGCGGCATGGTGTCGTTCACGGGGTCGCTGACGGACGTGTGGTCGATGAAGGACTTCTCGCCTTTCGGCCTGATCCCCTCGACCGTGGGCCTCACGGTCTATCACGGCCAGGCCTGGGATCTGCCGGCGTCGGTCTTGCAGGAAGTGCTTGAGGCGGTGAAGGCGGGCGAGATGAGTGTGCCGATCGCGGGGGTCTTCCACGGCCTGGAGCAGGTGCCCGACGCGCACCGCGCACTCGATTCCCACGCGATGCCCGGTAAGAACGTGGTGGTGTTGGGCTGAGGCCTTGGGGTGGTACTCGACCTACGCGCGTTCGGGGAGGGGGGCAACCTCGGCGTGCCTTGAGACAATGGCATTGATGTCATCGGTTCAGCCGAAAACATCGTGGGTGAAAACTGTATGACCGAAAAAGTCATGCTTTTCTGCTTTCGATACCGCAAAACCGGAATGTGCATGAGAGCCGACACGTCGATGAGACGCATCGGCTCCCTTTGCTATATCACCACTTCAATTCTCCATCCCCGCCCATCGGTCTGGTCAAGAGGTAAAGCTGCACAGGTATCCGGGTATTCCGTTCACCTAGAGGAATAAATCCAGATGTGGATCATGCGGCATCGATCTCACGTGGTTTCTTGTTATTTCGATTCACAATATGTGGTAGGAAGGTCACCTCGCATCCTGCCAGAATAACTGCAAACATGTTAATCGGCGGATAAACAAAGATTGCCAGAATAATTCCGATTGCCTTAATGCTCAGGTCACCCGCAACGAATTTCCGGTTACTATGGTCCAACGCGCTCGTCGAGCCATTAGCCCTTGCGACCGCTCGCGCAAGCGCCAGGTTGGATAGTGAAACACATATCACCACCGCGCTGTAAAGCATCTGTGCAAAAAGGCTTGTGAAGTGGTCGCTCACAAAGTCTGTCACATACGGGAAGAAAGAGGCAAAAAACAGCATGATGATGCTCCACCAGATCACCTTGTTGTCTATCTTCTTGATCCTGTGCCAATTGTTATGCATATTCACCCACATGGCGCCAAGCCAGAAGAAGGAAATCGCATAGGAGAAGAAATGCGACCTGAGTGCCCAAAATGACGCCCAGTCAGCTGTCTCCGGTTTCTCAAGTTCCAGCACCAATATTGTCATGATGATCGCCAATATCGCATCCGTAAATGCGGTGAGTCTTTCTTTGCTCATTTTTCAGGAGCCCCTTTCTTCTTCGCGTAGGCAAGGTGGACGTCGTAGCCTAGCTTATCGAGCATATCAACAAAGACCTTATTGATGATGCGCTCTTTCTTGTTTATCGACCCGCTAATATACGGTGCGGAGGTGCCAACCATCTGCGCCAGCAGTGCCTGTGTGACACCTTCTTCCAGACATTTTACTCTTATAAGGACCTCGACCTCTACCCGCAACCCCCGCTCAACACCCGGTCACCCACACTCAACTCGGAAGAGCCGCTAATCAGGCAGTCTCAGATGACACTGGGGCCAACAGACTCGATTGGTATTCAATCTCGCCGGAACGCACTCCGGCATAGAACTCCATCTTCGAATCAATAAACCCCAGCATCTCCTTCAGTAGTGCGATTTTGTCCTCAACAACCTGGCGTTGCGCAATCAGCATGACTTCGCGCTCCGGGATGCTCTCTTCTCCCTGGAGACAAAGTTCCATGTAATGGCGCATTTGCTCGATACCCATGCCGCATTCGCGCAGGCAGTGCAGGCCCTTGAGCCAGGCGATGTCGTGGTCGTCAAAGACACGGTAGTTGTTCTCATCTCGCATTACTCGGGGGACTAGATTGATTTTGCAGTAGTAGCGCACGGTTTCAACCGCGACACCACTGACCTCAGCTGCCTCCTTCGTTGAATACAACCTGCTCATGAGTGCCTTAGCTGTTGTTACGTCGCTGAGCAATCAGATCGGTGAAGAAATCCACTGTGCCGATTGTCTCGTGATCAAAGAACAATGACGCCCCGGCGTCCAAACCTGCGATAGCGGCCATATCCGCCTCAGTCAGAGCGAAATCATCAATCGCGAAGTTCTGCTGCATCCGCTCTGTGTGTACTGACTTGGCCAGTGCCACAATCCCACGCTGATACAGCCAGCGCAACACCACTTGCGCCACTGACTTACCGTACTGCTGGCCAATGCCAGCCAACACTGGATTGTCGAACAAGCCTGAGCGGCCTTCACCAAAGGGCGCCCACGCTTCAACGGTAACTCCGAGCTTTTGCAGCTCAGCAACCCGCTCCGCCTGCTGATGGAAGGGGTTAATCTCAATCTGGTTAACCACCGGATAGACGGCGTTGAACGAACCCAGATCGTGCAGGCGAGCTGGAGTGAAGTTAGAGACCCCGATGGAGTGAATCAGCCCATCCGCCTGGGCTTTCTCCAGGGCCCGCCAGGAACCGTAAACATCATTGAACGGCTGATGCAACAGCATCAAATCCACATATTCAAGCCCCAGCTTCTCCAGAGAAGCCTTCACGCTGGCATAGGTGGCATCCTCACCATAGTTGTCCAACCAGACCTTCGTGGTGACGAACAGTTCGCTGCGGTCGATCCCGCTGCGACGGATACCTTCACCTACGGTCTCCTCGTTGAAGTAAGACTGTGCGGTATCGATATGGCGGTAGCCGACTTCAATAGCCTGAGCCACCGCGTCAGCAGTCTGCTCGGCTGGAATCTGGAAAACTCCGAAACCCTGAGCGGGGATGGAACGACCGTCAGACATGGTCAACGCGTCAAGCATGACACTCTCCTTCTTCAGTCAATGAATGGAACATCATCATCTAACAACTTGGGAGCAACTCCCAAGCAAATCCAGCGAGAGTCTGCTCCACCCCGTGTCCGGTTTCACCCGCCCCACGGACGCATGGGTGAGCGGAACACTCACGGGGTTAACACTTCTTGCCTCGTCGGCAGTGCAGTGAGCACCTCTCGGGGTCCAACAATGGCAGCACCAGGCTGCCACCCCAGGCCGCTCAGAAAGGCACATACGCCATGAGCACCACAGAGTCTCACACTGAGGGGGTATCAACCGATATCTCTCACCGCCTAGCACCTGAGAGGACGAGTGCGCTGCCCACCGCACGCCAGTTCGAATCCTGGGTCATGGACGAGGTGCTGCCCTCGATCCGCAAGCATGGCCTGTACATCACCGACCGGGTGATCGAGGAGATCCGCACGAATCCGAAGGCTCTGCTCGCCATGCTGCAGGGCAGGGACTCCGGCAACGCTGCCGTTCCCGGCAATATTATCGGAATCCCTTGTTTTCAAGGCGTTTTATGCACGTTTAATCCTTGACCCTTGACATCAATACGGCTGTCTCGACATGGGTCGTATGCGGGAACATGTCGAAGAGGCGGCCCTCGACGGGGCGCAGCGTGGGCATGGCCGCCAGGTCTGTGGCCAGCGAGGCGGGGTTGCACGAGGAGTAGATGATGCGCGGAGCGGAGCACTCGTTGAGGAAGGCGGCCAGGTCGGCGCCGATGCCTCGGCGCGGGGGGTTCACGACGATCACGTCGGGGACGTCCTCGGGAGACTGGACGCGTGCCCACGCGGTCGCATCGTCCGCGATGAAGGAGGCGGCAGACCGCGACAGGCCAGCGTGGCGGGCGGCGCTGATCGCCGAGGAGATCGCGCCGGAGGACACCTCGACGCCGGTCACGTGCGGGAATCCGGCGCGAGCGCACGCCAGCGCGAAGCCGCCGACCCCGCAGTACAGGTCCCACAGGCTCTCGGGCGCTCGGCCGTCGGCAAATGGTTGCGACGCCCACGCGGCGGCCTGCTCGTACAGGGCGGCGGCGACGGACGCGTTCGTCTGCGCGAAGGAACGCGGCCCCAGCTCGAGGCCCTCCACGGCCAGCGGGAGGGTGCGGGCGCGCGTCAGGATGATCTCGTCGGGGCCCTCCACGATGGCCTCGTGCGTGGGGTGAATGTTCGCGGTGACGACGTGGGCGCTGGGTACGAGGTCGCGCAGCAGCGGCAGCGCGGCGCGGATGTCGGAGACGCGCTCGCGGCTGCGCAGGACGAAGCGGATCATGAGGCGCTCGCCTGCGCCCACGGTGATGAGGATGTTCTTGAGCTCCCCGCGCTTGGTGGGAACGTCGTAGGGCGTCAGGTCCAGGGAGCGGATGAAGCGCTTGAGCCCGGGCGTCGCGCGGTTGATCGCGGGGTGCTGGATGGGGCAGCCGGGCAGGTCGACGCCGCGCCGGTCGGGCCCCAGGATGCCCAGGGTGGGGCGGCGGCGAGTGCCTCCGACGACGAGCTTCGCGCTCGTGCGGAAGCCCTTCTCGGGGGACGAGGCCGGGGCCAGCCAGGCGATCTCGCCGGCTCCGGGGACGGCGGAGAGGGTTGCCGCGACGGCCTCGACCTTGCCGGTGAGCTGACGCTCGTAGGGCTGGGGGAGGAGGGAGCAGGAGTGGCAGGTTCTGGCGTCAAAGTGGTCGCAGCGCATCCCTCAAGTGTAAGTGGGGGCGGGGCGTACCGTCCGGTACGCCCCGCCCCCATCTGTGGTGGTTATGCCCACGCGGTGGCTATGCCTGTGCTCGGCGCGAGCGGCGGAGCAGTGCCATGCCGACACCGGCTGCCGCCAGGGCGAACGCCCCGACGATCAGCGCGTTGGTACCGGTGCGGGCCAGACCGCCCTTGCCGCCCTGCTCGGGGGCGGGGGAGGGGGCCGCGGAGGGCTGCTCGCTCGGAGTGGCGCTCGGATCCTCGGCGGGTGCCGGGGGCACGGTGACCGTCAGCGGTGCGGAGGCCGTCACGGCGGGCGCGTCAGACGCGGCGACGACCGTGTGCGCGCCGGCCTCGGTGTCGGCGGGAACCGTCACCTCGGCGGTGAAGGCACCGTCAGCGTCCGTCGTGGCTGTGCCGACCTCAACGGGATCGGAGTGCAGTGTGATCGTCACCTCGGACTCGGGAGCGAAGCCCGTGCCCTTCACGGTGACGGTCTTGCCGGCCTCGACGGTGGAGGGATCGACGGTCACGGCGGGGGTCGCGAGCTTCTCGGCCTTGACGGTGACCGCCTTGACGGTCGTGTCCTTGCCGAAGCCCTTGAGGGCGTACGCCGGGTTGTCGTACTCGAGGGTCACGCGAGCGGTCTGGTTCGCTCCGATCGCGAAGGGGCCGACGCCTTCCTTGAGCTCGGCGACGGTGAGGTTCTTGATGACCTGTCCGGCGACCGTGACCTTGTACTTCGCGTAGGCGTCCGTGAAGCCCTCGGTGTCGAAGGCGACGCTCACGCCCGAGGCGACCTTGTCACCGGAGGTGATGGAGGCCGTGAAGCTGGTCTCGCCGGTCTTGGGGGTGGGGGCCTTGAACTTTTCGAGGCCGGAGGCGGGGATCGTGGTCGCATCGGTGCCGATGGTGGTCAGGCCGGTGGGCACGTAGGTGGGCGTGCCCTTCGTGGTGACCGTGACGACGGGGAGGATCTCGTCGGGCTGCGCGGGCAGCGTGATGACGAGGTCGTTGCCCTCGACCTTGTAGTCCAGAGCGGCGTCGGAGCCGTCCAGCTTCACCGAGGAGATGTCGTTGGCGCCGGCGCCGCGCAGCGTAATCATGCCGTCGGCGGGCCACTTCTCGATGCCCAGGTAGATGTGGGAGTCATCGACCATGGTCTTGCCCCAGGTCTCGATGGGGAAGTGGGTCGGGCGCGAGTTGCCCAGGACGCCGGGGTGAGCGCGGTTCCAGTCGCCGACGCCCTTGAGGACGGAGGCGTCCCACGGGTCGTAGGAGCCGTCGAACTTCGGGCCGACGTTGAAGAGGAACTGGCCGCCCAGGGCCACGGTCGAGAACATGTTGCCCACGATCTCGGTGGTCTTGGTGTGGGCGCCGCCGGGGGCCTTACGCAGGGCCGTGGTGTTGTCGACCTGCTGGATGTGGTCCCAGTCTTCCTCGGAGTAGTCCGGGTAGCCGGTGTCCTTGAAGGTGGGAGCTGCGTCGTCCCAGTTCGCGTAGCCCCATGTCTTGTGGAAGATCGACACTGCCGACTCCCAGGGACCCTGGGTCTGCTCGGACTGCATCTCGTTGTCCCAGCCGACCTCGAAGTCCGCGCGATCGTTGCCCACGCGGGAGTTGATCATGATGTTCGGCTGGAGCTCGTGCGCCCACTGGCGCAGCTGGTCGGACTGCTCAGGGTTCGGCTTGCCCATGTCGTACCAGAGCTCGGTGATCTCGCCGTACTTGCCACCGAGGAGTTCCTTGAGCTGCTCATGGATGTAGTCCATGTAGCCCTCTTCGTCGAGCGTGTTGGCGTTCGTCCACGGGTTCTCGGGCTGCTTCTCCCAGTCGATGTTGGAGAAGTAGAGGCCGAACTTGATGCCGACTTTCTGGCAGGCCTGCGACAGCTCGAGGAGCGGATCGCGGTGCGAGGGCGACTGCTTCGTGAAGTTGTAGTCGGTCGTGGCCGTGTCCCACATCGCGAAGCCATCGTGGTGCTTGGAGGTGATGAGCAGCATCTTCATGCCGGAGTCCTTGGCCTGCTGGCACCACGCGGTTGCGTCGAAGTTCGGGGCCTCGAAGGTCTGGGCGGCGGCCAGGTACTCGTCGCGGGGGATGCCCTGCAGGGGGATACGGGAGTCCCAGGTCTGCTGGTGGCCCCATGCCTTGATCTGCTCGGGGTAGCCCACTTCCTGCTTCTGGCCCTTGTACCAGCCGGCGTAGGAGGAGTAGACGCCCCAGTGGATGAACATGGCGTACTTCATGTCCTGCCACTCGGCTACCTTCGCCTCGCTGGAGGCGGGCACGGCCGCGGGGATCGCGTAGCGCGCGTCATAGACGGCGGGTGCGGCGGGTGTTTCCGGCGCGTCGGCCGGCGGCGTGTCTGCCAAGGCGGGGCCTGCCATTCCTAGTGTGAGTAGGCCAGCGAGGAGGCTGCCAGCCAGTCGGTTTGTGATGCGCATCAAGTCTCCATTGATTGACGGGGACTCTCGGACGGTGAGAGTGCCTCTAGTGTGCCAGAGTCGCGGTGCGCTACGCCACTAGTAAACGTTGTGTTTCCTTACGCCAGGCTTTCGCGTTACTTACTAAGCGATTTCATGTGTCGGTTTTAGTCGTGCTGGGGCGGGTTGAATGCCGTCGTGGTCGGGGATGGAATAAAAGCGTGATGAGAAAGTTGAGTACATCAGACTCAAGTTGCGAGCGGCTCAACCTCTTGAGGGGCTTCGTCAGGGAATAAAGCCCAGGCCTCCAAAGTTGAGTACATCAGACTCAAGTTTGAGAGCTTCGGGTTGCGGAATAAAAACCCGGCTCCTAAAGTTGAGTACATCAGACTCAAGGATGTGTCGGGATCCTCCCGGCACCCACAGACCAACGCGAGCCGCCCCGGAAGCGGAGACGGCCTCGTCGATGAAAGGAAAGAACTTATGGCACGCGCAGTCGGCATCGACCTCGGTACCACCAACTCCGCTATCGCCGTCCTCGAAGGCGGCGAGCCCACCATCATCCCCAACGCTGAAGGTTCGCGCACGACCCCCTCGGTCGTCGCCTTCTCCAAGACCGGCGAGGTCCTCGTCGGCGAAATCGCCAAGCGTCAGGCGGTCACCAACGTTGACCGCACCATCTCCTCCGTCAAGCGCCACATGGGCACCGACTGGACCACGGAGATCGACGGCAAGAAGTACACCGCGCAGGAAATCTCCGCGCGCGTCCTCATGAAGCTCAAGGCCGACGCCGAGGCCTACCTGGGTGAGCCCGTCACCGAGGCCGTCATCACCGTCCCCGCCTACTTCAACGACGCCCAGCGCCAGGCCACCAAGGACGCCGGACAGATCGCCGGCCTCAAGGTCGAGCGCATCGTCAACGAGCCCACCGCCGCGGCCCTGGCCTACGGCCTCGAAAAGGGCAAGGAAGACGAGCTCATCCTGGTCTTCGACCTCGGCGGCGGTACCTTCGACGTGTCCCTCCTCGAGGTGGGCAAGGATGACGACGGCTTCTCTACCATCCAGGTGCGCGCCACCTCCGGCGACAACCACCTGGGCGGCGACGACTGGGATCAGCGCATCGTCAACTGGCTGATCGACCAGGTCAAGGCCAAGACCGGCGCCGACCTGTCCAAGGACGCGGTCGCCCTCCAGCGCCTGAAGGAAGCCGCCGAGCAGGCGAAGAAGGAGCTGTCCTCCGCGACCTCCACGAACATCTCGCTGCAGTACCTGTCCATGACCGCTGACGGCCCCATCCACCTGGATGAGTCCCTGACGCGCGCCAAGTTCGAGGAGCTCACCTCCGACCTGCTCGAGCGCACCAAGAAGCCCTTCCGCGACGTTATGGCCGAGGCCGGCGTGACCGTCTCCGAGATCGACCACGTCGTGCTCGTCGGCGGCTCCACCCGTATGCCCGCCGTCACCGAGGTCGTCAAGGAGCTGACCGGCGGTCGCGAGCCCAACAAGGGCGTCAACCCCGATGAGGTCGTCGCCGTGGGCGCTGCCCTGCAGGCCGGCGTCATCCAGGGTGACCGCAAGGACGTCCTGCTCATCGACGTGACCCCCCTGTCGCTCGGCATCGAGACCAAGGGCGGCGTCATGACCAAGCTCATCGACCGCAACACCGCGATCCCGACCAAGGCCTCGGAGATCTTCTCCACCGCCGAGGACGGACAGCCCTCCGTGCTCATCCAGGTCTACCAGGGCGAGCGTGAGTTCGCCCGTGACAACAAGCTGCTCGGCACCTTCGAGCTGTCCGGCATTGCCCCGGCTCCCCGTGGCGTGCCGCAGATTGAGGTCACCTTCGACATCGACGCGAACGGCATCGTTCACGTCTCCGCGAAGGACCGCGGCACCGGCAAGGAGCAGTCGGTGACCATCACCGGCGGTTCCTCCCTGCCCAAGGAGGACATCGACCGCATGGTGCGCGAGGCCGAGGAGCACGCCGCCGAGGACAAGAAGCGCCGTGAGGACGCCGACACCCGCAACCAGGCTGAGCAGGCCGTCTACTCGACGGAGAAGCTGCTCAAGGACGAGGCCGACAAGATCTCCGAGGAGACCCGCGCGGCCGTCCAGAAGGACGTCGACGCCGTCAAGGAAGCCCTCAAGGGTGATGACATCGAGGCCGTGAAGACCGCTATGGCGGCCCTGTCCGAGTCCGGCATGAAGATCGGCCAGGAGATCTACGCCAAGCAGCAGGCCGACGAGGCCGCCGCTTCGTCCGCCCCCGAGCAGGACGACGTCGTGGACGCCGAGATCGTTGACGAGGACGGCAAGTGAGCACCGAAGAAACCAACGGTTTCTCGGCGCCCAACGAAGACGCCAACGTCGCCGGGGCCGACTCTGTCGAGTCGGCCCCGGCCGACCAGGCGGCCCAGCCCGAGAACCCCATTCCCGCGCCCGACGCACCCGACGCAGCCCAGGCATCGTCCGAGGCGGCCGACGACATGAGCGCCTTCGAGGAGCAGATCGAGGACTCCGACCTCGCCAAGGCCCTCGAGCGCATCGCGGCCGTCGAGGAACAGCTCGCGCGCACCAACGCCGAGCTGTACAACCAGGGCCAGGAGTACGCCAACTACGTGCGCCGCTCCAAGGAGGCCATCCCCGGCCACAAGACCGCCGGTCAGGACGAGGTCATCGAGTCGCTCATCAGCGTCCTCGACGACATCGCCGCCGCCCGCGCGCACGGCGACCTGGAGGACGGGCCCTTCGCGTCGATCGCCAACAAGCTCGAGGACACGCTCAAGACGCGCTTCGAGCTGGAGCGCTACGGCGCCGAGGGCGACGACTTCGACCCCGCCCTGCACGACGCCCTCATGGCAACCACCAGCGCCGACGTGGACCACCCCGTCATCGGGCAGGTCCTCACCAGCGGCTACCGCCGCGGCGAACGCGTCGTGCGCGCCGCGAAGGTGCTGGTGAACAACCCTGAGTAACAACACGCTCGCAACTGAAAGAGAGGTGACACGCGCGTGAGTGAACAGGATTGGTTCTCCAAGGATTTCTACAAGGTCCTCGGAGTCGACAAGACAGCGGACAAGAAGGCCATCACGAAGGCCTACCGTAAGCTGGCTCGCAAGTGGCACCCGGATCAGAACCCGGGCGACAAGGCCGCTGAGGCCACCTTCAAGGAGATCGGCGAAGCCTACGCGGTCCTGTCCAACGACGAGGATCGCAAGCGCTACGACGCTATTCGCGCGATGGCCGGCGGCGGGGCTCGATTCTCCGCAGGTTCGGGCGGCACGGGTGGCTTCGAGGACCTTTTTGGGGCCTTCGGCGGTGCGGGCGGTTCCGGCTTCGGCGGGCAGAACGTGCGCTTCCAGACCTCCGGCATGCCCGGCGGCGGGGCTGGCTTTGAGGACATCCTCTCCGGCCTCTTCGGCGGTGGCGGTGGCGCAAGCGCGCGATTCGGTGGCGACCCCTTCGGCTCGTCCTTCGGTGGCGGTCACGCCCCGCGTAGCGCGCCGACGCCCGAAAAGGGCGCCACTGTGCGCGCGAAGCTGTCGATTTCCTTCCGCCAGGCCCTCAACGGCGCAACCCTGACCATCAAGGTCGGTGGTTCTCCGATCAAGGTCCGCATCCCCGCGGGCATCAAGGACGGCCAGAAGGTCCGCGTCAAGGGCCACGGCAAGCCCGGCACGCACGGCGGTCCCACCGGCGACCTCGAGGTCGCCGTCACCGTCAAGCCGCATCCCGTGTACTCGCGGGAGGGTAACGACCTGGTCATGGATCTGCCCGTCACGGTGTCCGAGGCCATCCTCGGTGCCACCATCGACGTGCCCATGATCGACGGCAACACGGCCACGGTCAAGGTGCCCGCGGGCTCCTCCTCGGGCTCCGAGATCCGCGTGCGCGGAGGGGGCGTGAAGACCTCCAAGGCGACGGGTGACCTGATTGCCCGCGTGGCCATCCAGGTTCCCGACAAGCCGAGCCGCGACCTCAAGAAGCTCGCGAAGGAGATGGCGAAGGCCGAGGGTGACCTCGACGTGCGCGCCTCGCTGAGTGCCGGAGCCGAGGAGTAACCCATGGCCGCAACTGGCTCTGACGAGCCGATCACCTTCGTCATCTCGGTCGCCGCCGAGCTGGCGGGGATGCACCCCCAGACCCTGCGGCAATACGACCGCCTGGGCCTGGTCATCCCCGCACGCACGAAGGGGCGCGGCAGGCGCTACACGAAGCGCGACGTGCAACGCCTGCGCGACGTGCAGCGCATGAGTCAGGAGGAAGGCATCAACCTGGCGGGCATCCGCCGCATCCTGGAGCTCGAGCGCCGCGTCGAGGCCTTGGAGGAAGAGCGCGACGCCCTGCGCTCTGCCGTCGCTGCCTCCGAGGCTCGCCGCAACCGCGTGTTCGCGGCCTCCTCGGACGGCCAGGTCATGCCGATGCGCCGAGGTCAGCGCCCGTGGGAGCGCCCTGCGCGCCCCTCGGCATCCGGCGGTTCGCTGACGCTGTGGGACCCGATGGTCGCACGTGCGTCCCTGGCCTCCTCCGAGCCTCCGGCCCGCCAAGCGCTGCCGGGCCCGTCCAAGCGGACCGGCGTGCGCTCGATCATCGAGGGTACGATCATCGCTCGCTGATACGCCTGCGCGCCCACTGCTCGACCAGACAGTTCCGCCCCGACGCGCCCGCGTCGGGGCGGAACAGTCTGCGGGTGCACGATGGCGGTCTTCATCCGGGGCTGGCGATGTGGTTGTGCTTGGGGTGGGTGCTTGGGCCCTTGGATGCGCAGGTTAACCCCTTGGGTGGCAGTGTGGGCGGGGTTGCCCATGCTCCACCTGTAGGGCCCAGCTGCGCATCGAGGGGTTAATGCTGCCAGGTCTCTGGGGGTTGTTCCGTCGTCCGCCCCGTTCCCAGCTTGACCATGGCGAGCACGAGAGAATTGCGAGCCCGAATCTACTGTCTCGGCTGAGGCACGGCCCAGAGGCGCAGACAGTCCTGAGGCAGCTTGAGGTGCTGGACTCCCAACTGAGGAGCAAGACGGGTACGGAACCCGGCAAAGTCATGGGTATCTTGCCAGCAGCTGCGAATGACGTGCCATCCCGCGTTCACAAGATCATGCTGCCGACGGAGCCATTTGCCGGTGTTCTCGCGTACTTCCTGCTCCTTGTCGCCAAACTTCGCTTGGCCATCGGGCTCGACGATGACCTTCAGATCAGGAAGGACAATATCCCCGAAATAGGTGTGGTCTCCTATCCTGACGGGACACTGAGTGACGACGCGCCCCGAGTACAGGCTTTTGATGACCCACAGAACCGAGGCCTCGAAAACGTTGTCGCATCCAGCGTCCGCTGCTCGGATGATGCTGTCCGCGCGCTGGTGCCCATGGTGATTTGTATGCCGCGCTAGTTCCTCAAGCATTGCGTGACGGACCTCTTCGCCTCGTTGGCGTGACTCTTCCAGTGAAAAGCGGTCAAAACGCGACAGTATGTGCATGACCATGCAAGCTGCGACAAAAGCTTCTAGGGGTTCGTCGTTTAATGCTAGACGTACCGCAGCCTCGATTGGTGATTCAGCTTCAAGTGCTTCGATACAGGTGACTGTACGAGGTTTGGCAGCCCGACAGACGATGTTTGAGCGCGGTACGGTTGTGTGCGGGTGGTGAACAGCGCGATTGGGCGCGAGACGAAGCCGCGCGTCACTGGGCCAAACCTCAACGTCTGGATTGGCGGACCACGTTGGAATACCGTGGAGCAAGAGGGAGCTGTTTCCTGTGAATACCAGGCGTTGTGTGGTTTGATAGACGAGAGCATGAAGTCTCGCAACGTTGACGATTCGCCAAATTTCCCACGGGTGTGCCTGATCGTCTCCGTGGATGCGGATACGGTACCCGCGCCGAATCGTTAGAACGTTCGGGTTGTCGACGACGTTGGAGCGGCTGTGCCGATGGGTGCGGAACGATTCGATGGTCATCATGTAGACGGTATAGATGGCGCGCGCGTCTGCAGTCCAGCCGTTTCTGGATGCTTGTGGATAACTTCGATCGGAGACCTCACTTGTGGATAACTCGGTCTCGAGATTGGTCCTGTGCGCAGCACAGTGGAAGCGATACCCTGCCTCAAGGGCATATGAGTCAGTGTCGTATGCCCGATCGCGCATGCGGGCGACGCCTGGTGATTCCGGTTGGCTGCCTGTCACGGCCTCGGCGTGCGTGCGGCCCTGCCGGGAGGCAGGGAACGTCTGGCGGTAGGACTCACTGCATAGGTGGGTGCTTGGGCCCTTGGATGCGCAGGTTAACCCCTTGGGTGGCGGTGTGGGTGGGGTTGCCCATGCTCCACCTGTAGGGCCCAGCTGCGCATCGAGGGGTTAATGCTGCCAGGTCTCCGGGGGTGGTTCCGTCGTCCGCCCGTTCCCAGCGTTGGCCTCGCCGGTGAAAGTGTGACGAGGCCGGGGCCACTTTGTGTGCGTGTGTGCGCGGCTAGTGCGTGGCGGGCGTTCGTTGCCGGTGTTGGCCTCGTCCTCGCGTGCGTGCTTGGCGGCAAGGCTTGCCGGATAGGTGGTGTGTTCGGCCCGAGGGGTGGGTGCTTGGGCCCTTGGATGCGCAGGTTAACCCCTTGGGTGGCGGTGTGGGCGGGGTTGCCCATGCGCCACCTGTAGGGCCCAGCTGCGCATCGAGGGGTTAATGCTGCCAGGTCTCGGTCCCAGTTGCCACAGACGCGCGGCAAGCAGTTCCCACCGAGGCAAGGGTGGGGCATCCGAACACCACGATGAAACACCCGCTTTCGACACCGACTTCGACGCACCACCAAGCCGAAAAGTCGCCATTCCGGCAACGCGATTTGTCCATCCTCATAGTGGTCCCAGCCAGCTAAAATACCGATGTTTCCGCACTAGAAAGCCGAAAAATCACCCTTCCGGCAACACGTTTTGTCCATCCTCATAGTTGGTCCCAGCCAGCTAAAATACCGACGTTCCCGCACTAGAAAGCCGAAAAGTCACGCTACCGGCAACATGCAGTGTCCATAACCCTATAACCCCGATCATGTCCCGGGTCCTGGTGTTGCGCGTCAGTGCATCGTCGGAAGACACAAAGGAGCTGCGGGACCCACCCAACGGATGAGTCCCGCAGCCTAATTCGATCAAGAATCCAGGGGCACACAGGATCCCTGATCGAAGCCTGGAACAGGCGACAGGCTCTCGCCTGCTGATACAGTTTTACCAGGTCACGGCCGGTTTGGATACTTGATTATTCGGTGTCCGCTCACTTCGCACAAACGTGCAGGCCGTCCGAAAACAGCGTGCGTCTACTACGTTACTATTTTTGCGAAACATGTGCTGACCTGCACGTTTGCCCACCACCGTTGCTTTTCGTTGAAAACAAGCTGATTGTGGGCCGTGTGCGCCGTGTCGGCGCATCCCTCGGAGGTGAATATTTATCGATGGGAAATATTGACGCAGTCACAGCGACATGTCGTGGATAACGTCGATATGGTATGCGGCACTATTATCGCAGGTCAGGGCCTACTCGGCGTGTCGCGAGGGGCGACGGCGCCCCCAACCCGGCCACGGCCTCGTCCCCGAGAGGACCACACAGCGTTCTCGGCGGCGCGGGCAGTGCCCCGCAGGCGTTAATCTTGGGGGCATGACGAAAACACCGCATCACCTCTCGGTGCGCTCGCGCGTGGCCAACGCGGCCGGCGCCGCCGCCCGCTTCACCTCCCGGGCCCTCGGGCGAGGATCCGGAGGCATGATCGGCGGAGAGGTCGCCCTGCGCATCTCCCCGAAGTTCCTGGCCGAACTGGCAGCCCCCTTCTCCTCGGTCGTCGTTACCGGTACGAACGGCAAGTCCACGACGACGCGCATGGTGCGCGCCGCCCTGGAAAGCGCCGGTCCTGTCGCCTCCAACATCAACGGTGACAACATGACCTCCGGCGTCATCACCGCCCTCATGCAGGGCAAGAATGCCAGCCGCGCCGCCCTCGAAGTCGACGAGATGCACGTGCCCGCGGTCGCCGCGGACGTGCGTCCCGAGGTCTTCGTGTACCTGAACCTCTCGCGCGACCAGCTCGACCGCGTCGGCGAAATCGGCTCGGTGGAAAAGCGCCTGCGCCAGGGCGCGTCCGCTCACCCGGACGCAGTCGTCGTCGCCAACTGCGACGACCCGCTTATCGTCTCCGCAGCCGCCGACAACCCGAGCGTCGTGTGGGTCGCCGCCGGTGCCGGTTGGGGCGGCGACTCCGCTGCCTACCCGCGCGGCGGCCGCGTCGTGCGCGACTCCGATGGCTGGCACCTGATCCCCGCCTTCGAGGGCGAGGAGCTGCCCGCGCTGCGCAGCCGCCCGAAGCCCCACTGGTGGCTCAGCGACGTCGAGCTGGCTCCCGAGGGACCGCGCGCCACGCTCCACGGACCCGGGGATGTCGCCGTCCCCCTCGAACTCAAGCTCCCCGGCCGCGCGAACCTCGGTAACGCCGCGCAGGCCGTGGCCGCCGCCGTCGCCATGGGCATCGACCCGGCCGCCGCAGCCAAGGCCGTCAGCTCCGTGACCGAGGTCGCGGGACGCTACTCAGTCCACGACGTCAACGGGCGCAGCGCCCGCCTGATGCTCGCGAAGAACCCCGCCGGCTGGCAGGAAGCCATGACCATGGTCGACCCGCGCGTCGATCAGGTCGTCATCGGCGTCAACGGCCAGGTGCCCGACGGCCAGGACCTCTCCTGGCTGTGGGACGTCGACTTCTCCGGCGTCAACCAGCCGGGCAGGCGTGTCATCGCCTGCGGCGAGCGCGGCGCCGACCTGGCCGTGCGCCTCGAATACGCCGGCATCCACTGTGACCTCGTCGATCTGCCGATGGATGCGCTGGCCGCGTGCGAGCCCGGGCGCGTCGAGGTCCTCCTCAACTACACGGCAATGCGCGACTTCAAGGTCCTGCTCGACCGAAAGGAAGGCAAGCGGTGAGCGTTTCCACGCTGCGAATCGGCGTCCTCATGCCCGAGGTCTTGGGCACCTACGGGGACACGGGCAACGCCCTGATCCTGGCCGAACGCGCCCGCAGGCGCGGCATCGACGCCGAGGTCGTCCACGTCGGGTTGACCGAGGAGATCCCCGACAGCCTCGACATCTACACCCTGGGCGGGGGAGAGGACACGGCCCAGGCGCTCGCGGCCGACAAGTTCCGCGCCACCTCCGGCCTGTCCCGCGCGCTCGACGCCGGGCGCCCACTCCTGGCGATCTGCGCCTCCCTGCAGGTCCTGGGCCACTGGTACGAGGACGCGCGAGGCGCGCGCGTGCCCGGCATGGGCGTCCTGGACATCACGACCGAGCCGCAGGGACACCGCACCATCGGCGAGCTGGTGACGGTGCCCCTCGTCGAGGGACTCACCCAGGCCCTGAGCGGCTTTGAGAATCATGGCGGAGGAACCGTCCTGGGCCCCGACGCGGCACCTCTCGGGCGCGTCGTCTCCGGCGTCGGTAATGGCACCCCCCAGGGACGCCAGCCCGCCGATGTCGCCTACGACGGTGCCGTCCAGGGTTCAATCATCGCCACCTACATGCACGGACCGGCGCTGGCGCGTAACCCCGAGCTGGCCGACCTGCTGCTGACGCGCGCGACCGGCATGGCGCTCGAACCCCTCGAGGTGCCCGGCGTGGCCGAGCTGCGCGCGCAGCGCTTGAGCGGGGTCCAGCTGCCCTAGGGCCTGCCTCCTCTCGCAGATGGACGTCTCCGATCCACACGGGGATCGGAGACGTCCCAGTGGTCGCGCAACCCTGTTCGCAGGGGCGGCCGCGTTGTTATGCTAAAACAAATGTCTCATCAGGAAGGCACACTCATGTCGAATCCGTCCCCTTACGATTCTCAGGGCGGGCAGAACACGCCCTGGCCCCAGTACGGCGAAAACGCGCAGACAGCCGCGCCCCAGGGATATTCCGGCGCCGCTTACGGCGGTGGCTACGCTGGCCCCACCGCCGTTGTGATGCCGGATATGCCCAGCCGAGCTCCCGGCGTGGTCACGCTGGTCATTGGTGTCTTGCTGATGATCATTGTCGCCCCCATCGTTCTCATTATGACGATGGGAATGGGTATCACCTCGGCCGCCGAGTCGGTCGGTAACGAAGCCATCCTGCGAAACGGCGACAGCGTGACCGTCACGTCGGAGGGACAGTACACGCTGATGATCGGTGAGGCTGGCGCTACTTCCTGCTCGCTGGTTGACTCGAGCGGCGTGTCCCACCGTATGCAGTCCTACGACGACCAGAACAACCTGTACACGGCCTCGAACCTGTCCAGTGGCACGTACAAGATTGACTGCGACCTCGTGACGTCGGGCACCGATATCTTCGGTTTCAACGGGAATGCTGAGGATGCGGTCATCCAGATGTTCGTGATGCCCTTCGTGTGGGCGACGGTGGTCGGAGTCATCGGCCTGATCCTGCTGATTGTCGGTATCGTTCTCCTTGTCAAGGTGAACGGAAAGCGGCGCCGCCTCGTTCAGCAAACGATGATGTCAGCCATCCGCTGACAAGTACGTCGCGCAAGGCGTGAGGCCGGGAGAAGTTCCCGGCCTCACGCCTTTTTTGGCGCATGTTATCTCGCTGCGATGATGCAACACGCTCGGATCGTCAAGTGCGCTCGGTTGGGTCGAACGGTGTTATGCTGAGCCGACATTTCCACCAGAAAGGCACAGACATGTCCACTCCTTCCTATGGTTCCGCCCCGGTGGCTCCCTCCCCGGTGCCGATGCCGAAGATGCCCGGCCGCGGGGCTGGCATCACCACGCTGGTCCTCGGCATCGTCCTGATGCTCTTCATTGCGCCGGCCGTGTTCTTCGGAATGATGATTTACGGTGTGAGCCAGACCGGCGCGAACTCGATCCACGGTGGCACCACAAACAACGGCGATTCCGTGACCGTGACCGCGTCTGGAGACTTCACGGTCCAGGTGCGCGTGGATACGGATCCCGCCTGCTCGCTCGTCGACTCCTCCGGTGCGATGTATTCGCTGCGACCCTCTGCGGACGCCGACGACACCTACACGGCCTCGGGTGTGCCCGCGGGCCCGTACAGGATTTACTGCGCTGGCCTGTCCAACGACTCGTCTTTCTACGCTGTCAATAGCACGCCGGATGCCGTGACCAAGACCTTCGTGGTGCCCTTCGTGTGGGGCTCCGTCGTCGGAGTGACCGGTCTGATCTGCCTGATCGTCGGCATCGTGCTCCTCGTCAAGGTCAACGGCAAGCGCCGCCGCATCATGCAAGAGGCTATGATGGCAGCTGTTCGCTGACTCATAGCGCGAGGGGGTGAGTCCCGGGTTTTACCCGGCCTCACCCCCTTCCTCGTCTCTCACAACCGCGTCCCCCAGCGAGAGGATTTTGTGTGTCTACCCTGTCTTTCACCGGCACTCGCCAGGTGCGTTACCCGGCCCCTGACGTCGCGCGCGGCTTCATGCTGGCCTTGATTGCTCTGGCGAATGTGCCCTTCTGGCTTGCTTACTTCCCGGAGACTCCCCAGGCAGGACACGCGGCCCTCGAGGCGATGAATGGCGCCGACCAGTGGTGGTATCTGGCCCGCACCATGCTCGTCGATCGCAGGGCCTACCCGCTCTTCTCCATTCTGTTCGGCTTCGGCATGGCGATCATGGCGTCGCGCACGATGGAGCGTGAGCGCCGGGCCGCTTTGGACACCTTCTCCGCCGAGGAGGTCGCCGGCTGGCATCCCGTCCAGCGACAGATTGTCGAGGAGAATATCGAGCGTCACGTTCGCCGCGTGGCCGCGCGCCTAATCCGTCGCCGCGGCCTGTGGATGCTGGTATTCGGCGGCGTGCATGCCCTGTTCTTTTCGGGTGACATCATCGGAACCTATGGCCTCGTCGCGGTGTTGTTCGCCGAAGTCGTCGTCATGAAGCGCGTGTGGCCGCGCGTCTTGGTGGGCTCCCTCGTTGCTGCGCTCAGCCTCCTCGGTTTGTGGGGAACGGGGTTTTCGATGGGTGGCACGCCCATGGTGCTCGAATATCACGGCCCGTTGGCGCCGACGATGTTCTACCCGTTGACGTCCCTGAGGACCTGGTTGGGAGCAACCATCGCAACGGTTCTGCTGTCCCTCGTGGTTCCGTGCGTCATGATCGGTGTGGGCGTCGCTCGCTGGGGTGTCCTGCAGGATCCCCGCGGGCATGGGCTCATCCTTGCCTGTGTCGCCGTCGGTGGTCTGGGCGTTGGTGTCCTCGGTGGGCTTCCTTTCGCGCTCATGCAGCTGACGTGGGCGTTTGCGGGCTCGGCCGCCTGGTCCTACCCGCTCTTCCATGCCTCGGGGGTGCTGGGCGCGTGCGGCTGGCTTGCGCTCCTCGCGCTCGTGGGTGGTGGGCCTCGCGAAAAGCTTGGCTCGGTCTGTGCCTTCCTGAGTGCGATCGGTCGCCGCTCGATGACCGCCTACCTGTCCCAGACGGTGCTCTTCATCCTCATTGTCGTCGTGCTTGGTGTGGCCGGGGTGCGCAGCCTCGGGGTCGCCGTGTCCGGCCTGATCGCGCTCGTTGTGTGGGCGCTGATCGGTATCGGCTGTGTCATTGCCGAGGCATTGGGATCGTCGCGCGGTCCCGCTGAGTGGGCGCTGCGCTGGCTTGTTGCCAAGAGTGCCAGGCGTAGGCCGCTGCCGGCCTTCTTGCCTGTTCTCGCCGGTCAGTCGGGCGCGCCTGCAGAGGCTGCGGCGACATCATCTGACGCGGTGACTGCGGCCGCCGCGCCGTGCGCTGAGAGTGAGACACCTGCGCGGGGAAGTGTTTCCGAGGGCGAGTAAAAATCCCTATTTAATAGAAATTCACGCTGCTTGCAAGGGCTATACCAAAATGTGAGTAACTAGACAATTAGTGGCAGGTGTGGCTGAGTCCCCCGGATGAGCTGCAACGATGGTTCCTCATCGCTCGTCCGATCACTGGCCGCAGGGTTGAAAAGACCCTGCGGCCATTGGTATTTCGCGGATTCTGCGCTACTGTGAAGGTGTCGAGATACACGCACTGATGACGAGATGCGGTGAGTGGAGGAGGTGGCCAATGGGTGTGCATGTGGACATGGTGCGCAGGGGTGGCCGACGCGCTCACGCCCCCGAGTTAACGACGCAGTGGCGCGTCATGATCGAAAGAGACGAGTAGGGGAGTCATCATGAGCTGGCTATGGCGGGCGGATGCCGACGGCGGGACCGACGGTGAGGGCACGCCTCGCCGCGCTGAATCGGCGGACGGTATGCCCTCTGATATGGGACAATGGGAGGAAAGCAACGCGGCAGCGGCGGAAGGAATCGCCACGGGTAACTCGGAGTTTGAAGCTAATCGCTTTGACATGGTTCGTCCCATCACGCAAGAGCGCCTGGGACTCCTTTTCGACTCTGAAGGCTGGGCGTGGCGCATCGATGATGATAGTGACCTGTGTGGATTCTGGGAGGGGCACCTGTTCTGCTTCCGTTTCCTCGGTGATTCGCGCGAAGTGCTGTCGATCGTCGCGTTCATGAAGCAGCTCGTTCCTCTCGAGTATGGGGAGGACCTGCGTGACTTTCTGCAGGCCTGGCACGGGGAGTTCCTGTGGCCCAAGGCCTACGTGGCCGAGCAACTGGAGGGCGACCGTGTCGTCGCCGAGGTGAACGGCGACTACGAGTATGGCGCCACGGATGCTCAGCTGGTCCAGCAGGTCATGTGCGCTCTGGCCACAACGCTCCAGCTCTTCCGCGCGCTCGCGGAGCGCTACGGCATCGAGGATGCCGATGATTCTGGACCGTCGGGCGGTCATCAGCGCGGCTTCGGCGGACCCGTCTGGCTTCCGGAGGACTGAGTCCAGGCCTCGTTCCTGTCTCCATTTTCAAGTTGAGTGGAATAGACTCAACTTTAGCTTCGTTATGTCTATCAGATACGCCGAGAACCGTCGGCGCGACACATTCGAACTATTTGGAGGAACGATCTCATGGCACGTGAGATGACCACGAAGGCGCAGGAGGCCATCGCCTCCGCGCTCCAGGCCGCATCGGCGGCCGGAAATCCGCAGGTGGAGCCCATCCACTTGCTCCAGGCGCTCATCGAGCAGCGCGAGGGCATTGCCCTGTCCCTGCTCCAGGCCGTCGGCGCGGATGCCCGCGCGATCGGCACACGCACTCGCAACGCCCTGGTGTCCCTGCCGAGTACCCAGGGGGCATCCGCTGGCTCAGCCCAGGCCTCGCGCGCGCTGCTCGCCGTCGTCCAGGATGCGGAGGAGCGCGCCCAGGGCGCGGGAGACCAGTACATCTCCACCGAGCACCTGCTCATCGCGCTGGCCGCATCCGACACGGAGGCGGGGCGCATCCTGACCCAGGGTGGCGCCCAGGTCGACGCGCTCACGCAGGCTCTCTCCCAGCTGCGCCCCGACCCGATCACGACGGCTGACCCCGAGGGCTCGTTCGAGGCCTTGGCGAAGTACGGCCGCGACCTGACCGAGGTGGCGCGCGAGGGCAAGCTCGACCCCGTCATCGGGCGCGATAACGAGATTCGCCGCGTCGTGCAGGTCCTGTCGCGCCGCACGAAGAACAACCCTGTCCTCATCGGCGAGCCCGGCGTCGGTAAAACCGCCGTCGTCGAGGGCCTGGCCCAGCGCATCGTCGCTGGCGACGTCCCCGAGTCCCTGCGCGACAAGCGCCTGATCTCGCTGGACGTGTCCTCGATGGTGGCCGGTGCGAAGTATCGCGGTGAGTTCGAGGAGCGCCTCAAGGCCGTCCTGGCCGAGATTGCGCGCTCGGACGGTCAGGTCATCACCTTCATCGACGAGCTGCATACGGTCGTCGGCGCGGGCGGTGGCTCCGAGGGTGCGATGGACGCGGGCAACATGCTCAAGCCCATGCTCGCCCGCGGCGAGCTGCGCATGGTCGGTGCGACCACGCTCGACGAGTATCGCGAGAACATTGAGAAGGATCCCGCCCTGGAGCGTCGCTTCCAGCAGGTCTTCGTCGGCGAGCCCTCGGTTGAGGACACGGTCGCCATCCTGCGCGGCATCGCCCCGAAGTACGAGGCCCACCACAAGGTGACGATCTCCGATGGCGCGCTGGTGGCCGCCGCCACCCTGTCGAACCGCTACATCACGGGGCGTCAGCTGCCCGATAAGGCGATTGACCTGATCGACGAGGCCGCCTCGCGTCTGCGCATGGAGCTGGATTCCTCGCCGGTCGAGATCGACGAGCTGCGCCGCAGTGTGGATCGCCTGCGCATGGAGGAGTCCTACCTGGCGGAGTCCGACCCCGACGGGGCCGACGCCGCCACCCAGGATCGCCTGAGCAAGCTGCGCGCGGACCTGGCGGATCGCGAAGAGAAGCTGCGTGCGCTCACCGCGCGCTGGGAGGCCGAGAAGGCTGGCCACAACCGCGTGGGTGACCTGCGCGTCCAGCTGGACACGCTGCGCACCCAGCTCGAGCTGGCCGTGCGCGAGGGGCGTTGGGAGGAAGCCGGTCGCCTGCAAAACGGAGAGATTCCGGCAGTCGAACGACAGATTGCACACGAGGAGGCTCGCGCCGAGGAGCAGGATGCCGTTGCTGCCGAGGAACCGATGATCGCTGAGAAGGTTGGCCCTACGGAGATTGCCGAGGTTATCGAGGCCTGGACGGGAATTCCTACGGGTAAACTCCTCCAAACTGAGACTGAGAAGCTTCTTCACATGGAGGCCGAGCTCGGCAAGCGTCTGATTGGACAGAAGGAGGCGGTGCGAGCGGTATCGGACGCCGTGAGGCGTTCGCGCGCGGGCCTGTCCGATCCGAATCGCCCGACCGGCTCCTTCCTCTTCCTGGGGCCCACGGGTGTCGGCAAGACGGAGCTGGCCAAGTCCCTCGCGGAGTTCCTCTTCGACGACGAGCGTGCGATCGTGCGCATCGACATGTCCGAGTACTCGGAGAAGCACTCGGTCGCGCGGCTGGTCGGTGCCCCTCCGGGGTACGTCGGCTACGAGCAGGGCGGTCAGCTGACCGAAGCGGTGCGACGTCGGCCATATTCCGTCGTTCTCCTGGACGAAGTGGAGAAGGCTGACCCTGAGATCTTCGACATCCTCTTGCAGGTTCTTGATGACGGGCGTCTCACTGACGGTCAGGGTCGGACGGTCGACTTCCGCAACACAATCCTGATTCTCACGTCAAACCTGGGGTCGCAGTTCCTGGTGGACGAGGGTTTGACGGACTCGGAAAAGCGGGATGCGGTCATGTCTGTTGTGCGGTCAAAGTTCAGGCCAGAATTTCTCAATAGGCTGGATGAGACTGTCATGTTTGACGCCCTGACCCGCGAAAATCTGGGTCAGATCGTTGACCTGCTGGTTGCTGCCCTTCAAACGCGCCTCCAGGATCGCCGCATAAACTTGACAGTGAGTGAGCCAGCTCGCGGCTGGTTGACTCAGGTGGGCTATGATCCCGCCTTCGGGGCGCGCCCGCTTCGCCGCGTGATTCAGCGCGAGATCGGTGATCGGCTGGCTGTTATGCTGCTCGGCGGGCAGGTGCAGGATGGGTGTAGCGTGAAAGTTGACATTAACGCGATGTTCGACGGGCTTGTCATGAATGTTGATAAACCCTAAGATTACGCGCTACACTGAATACCAGTGTGTATTTCGGACTAACGGTATGTGACGTCCGCAACAGCAGGAGAAGATATGACAACCCAGAGGAAGGCCCGTGGCGCCTATTCCGTAGGACAGGCGACGCGCGAATCCATCCTCTCGGCAGCGATGGTTCTGATCGCGGAGCGAGGCTACAACGGCTTCTCTCTGCGCGACCTCGGTCGTCGAGTCGGTATTTCCCACCCCGCCGTCGTCTATCACTTCCCGTCCAAGGAAGCGATCCTGCGCAGCGCGATCCAGCGTCACGAGGAGATGAACGCCCTCTTCGACGTCACCATCAATGACGAGGCTGAGGGCGGCTTCGACGAGGGCGGCATCACTGCCGGCTCCTTCGTCGACTGGGCGGTTGGCGAGATGCGTTTCGCCATGAAGCCCGGGGCAGACGCCGCTATCGCCTTGGACTGTGTCCTGTGGGCGGAATCCTCCTCGGAGACGCACCCCGCACACGCGCACTACAAGTACCGGACCCAGCAGATGGAGGAGGCGCTCACGGCGATGATCGCCGCCTTCGTCGAGGACGAGGGCGCCGACATCGGCACCACCCCTCGCACTCTGGCGAAGATCCTCATCCGCTACTGGTACGGCTCTGTCGTGTCGGCTCGTTACAACGACGAACCTATCGACGCCCGCGAATTCGTCGCGGACTTCCTGGCCGTGTGCGTGCAGCTCCTGCACCTGCCCGCGCATTACGTCCTCCAGCTCGGCGCGTCCGTGCCCGAGGAGGTCGCGGAAGTCTACGCACGCACGCTGCGTAAGATCAGCGAGAAGACCACGGCGGCAGCAGAAGCCGCCGCGGCCGCGGCTGCTCCGGAAGCCACCACCGCGTGATCGGACCGCTGCCGTCCTTCGATGCCGCCCTCGTCCTTCGTGTCGGGGGCGACGTCGTCTACTCGCACGGCGATACGGGCAGAGTGTTCCCGCTCGCGTCTGTTACCAAGCCGATCGTCGCGTGGTCGGTGCTGGTCGCGGTTGAACGAGGCCTGATCTCCCTCGATGATCCCGCGGGTCCTGAGGGGGCAACGGTTCGCCACCTGCTGGCCCATGCCTCGGGCCTGCCTTTCGAGGGGAGGCGTCCTGTCGCCGCTCCCGGGAAGCGCCGCATCTACTCCAACGAGGGCTTCGACGTGCTCGGCGAGGTCGTGGCTGACGCGAGCGGAATGGGGGTCGCTCAGTGGGTGCGCCAGACGGTGTTTGACCCGCTTGGAATGGGCTCCGCGGACATCCCGGGTAGTCCCGCTCATGCGGGGGTCGCCAGCGCGTTCGATGTCAGCCTTTTCGGTGCTGAGCTCGCCCGTCCGACTCTGGTGAGCGCGCCGCTGGCCGCCCTTGCGGGACTCTCACAGTTTCCGACGCTCGCCGGCGTCGTGCCCGGCTACGGGCGTTTTGCGCCCTGCCCGTGGGGCCTCGGCGTGGAGATTCGCGGCGACAAGTCGCCGCACTGGACCGCGCCCGATGCCTCCCCGCGTACCATCGGGCACTTCGGCCAGTCCGGCTCCTTCGTGTGGGCGGACCGCGACCTGGGAGCCAGCGCCGCTTTTGTGGGTGCCGAGCCTTTCGGGCCGTGGCACCGCGACAACTGGTCGGCCCTCAACGCGTCGTTGTTGTCCCTCGCGCGCGAACACGCCTAATCGCGACGAATCGAGGCCTGGGCACGTGCCCAGGCCTCGACGCGTTGCGGGGCTCGCCCACGCCTCGTCCGGTCCCTCAGTCGACGTCGATGATGACGGGCACGTGGTCGGACGCGCCCTTGCCCTTGCGTTCGTCCCGATCAATCAGTGCGCCGCTCACGCGCGCGGCGAGCGCCGGGGAACAGTAGGCGAAGTCGATGCGCATGCCCTCGTTCTTGGGGAAACGTAGCTTCTGGTAGTCCCAGTAGGTGTAGTTCGTGACGCGGCCTCGCGTGACCTCAACCCAGCCGTCGGACGCGAAGGCGGCGAAGGCCTCGCGCTCGGGGGCGGACACGTGGGTTGAGCCCTCGAAGACGGCCATGTCCCACACGTCCTCATCCAGGGGAGCGACGTTCCAGTCGCCGACCAGCGCAATGAGCGCCTCCGGGTCGGCAAGCCAGCCGCGGCCCTGCTCGGCGAGGTTGGCGAGCCACTCGAGCTTGTAGGCGTAGTGCGCGTGGGTGAGCTCGCGCCCGTTGGGCACGTACAGGCTCCAGATCGTCATGGACGAGGCCTGCCCATCCTCGCGCGGGAGGGCGTCGGTCGTGTCGATGGTGACGCCGAGTGCACGGGCCTCGACGACCGCCGGGTCGCCGAAGGCAGGCTGGGTGGGGAAGTGGTCCTGGATGTCGAGGATCGGCAGGCGCGAGGCCACGGCGACGCCGTTCCACTGGTTGAGTCCGTGGATGGCGACGTGGTAGCCGGCCTCCTCGAAGGGGGCGGTGGGGAACTGGTCGGGGCGGCACTTGATTTCCTGCATGGCGAGCACGTCGGTGCTTGAGCGCTCGAGGAAGGCGATGACGCGGTCAACGCGCGTGCGGATGGAGTTGACGTTCCAGGTCGCGAATCTCATGGGGTCGAGCCTAGCTGGGGGACGGGGTGCTGGGCGCGTGAAACGCGTGTGAAACGCGCGCGGTGACGTGCGGTTGTCGGACCGATTGTCTATAGTGATAATGATTCTCATCTACAACATAGCTAGAAAAGGCACCCTTATGTCATACCTGCGACGCGTCAGCACCGCGGCGCTGGCCCTCTTCCTGGCGCTGACCCCCGCCACCGCGTGGGCCGGGCCCGACCAGGACAAGGACTGGATCGTCACCGGACAGCACGTGGATGCGCCCATCCCCGTCTGGCACGACGATACCAACAGCTTTAGCCTCAACACCATCAACCTACCGATGGAAAAGACCGCCCTGTGGATCCCCAAGGCGTGGACCGGCACCGGCGAGAAGGACGAGGCCAAATCGCAGCTCGTCGTTCCCGCCAAGCGTCCCGACCTGTCATTCCTCGGCGCCGAAGGAAGCGTCCTGAACGCCGCCCCCCAGACCCCCGGCCCCGGCAACACGCCCATCTGGGCGGGCCTGGGCGCCGGCGAGATCGGAGACATGGACAAGTTCGAGGGTGAGACCTACACGCTCGACCTCATCAGCGTCGACGGCCCGGGCCGCATGGAGATGTTCATCGACAACGGTGACAGCGTTAACCGCTTCCTCTCCAGCCATGACACCGCCTACCGGTCCGTCTACAACCCCCGCCACACGCACCTGTACACGACCTTCACCCAGCCCGGCCGCTACGTCGCGAACTACAAGATGACCGCGCGCAGCGCCGACGGCACCGCCCTCTACTCCTCGCCGATCACCCCGCTGGTCTGGCAGGTTGGCGGTGCGAACCCCGCCGACGGCACGATCAAGGACATTGTGTCTGCCTACAACGCGGCCCGAGCAGAGCGCACCGACGGCAACGCCGCCACACCCACGCTCACCCTGTCCCACCACGCCGAGCGTGAACATCCCGGCGACAACTACCTCACCGACATCACGCTCGACACGGGCGTCGCCACCGACACGGGACGCGCGTGGATTACCGTCAACGGCTACTTCCTCACCGAGGCCGTGGTTGAGGGCGGCCGCGCAACCGTCTCCGAGCTGCTCGGCGCGGACGCGGCGGCCGTCCAGGCGATCTACATCCCCTCCGATTCCGCCTCCGCCCGCTGGGTCTCCCAGGCCGCGCACTACTCCCAGAAGGACACCGAGCCCGTCACCGTCGGCGGATCTGACACGATCCTGGGCCCCTCCAACCCCGACCCTGCTCCCGAGTGGAACCCCGACCGCCTGCCCGTGGCCTCGCGCCGCGTCGACGTCTCCTACGACCTGATCCCCGGCACGACCGACCAGTACACGGCCACCGTCAAGGCGGCAGACCCCAACCTGCGCGCCACCTACAAGATCGAGTTCCTCGAATCCAAGTGGGATTTCAGCCCCTGGTGCTCGATGGAAGGCACGCTGGGGGCCGGCGGCATGGACACGAAGACCCAGGACCTCGGCGTGTGCCAATCCGACCCCATGTACATGCGCGTCGTCCTGCGCCCCCACCCCCTCTCCGACGCAGTCATGACGGTTGCTGATGCCTCCGACGTCACCGTTGGCGACCACGTGGGTCTGACCGCCACGCTCAAGATGCGTGACGGCTCCCCGGCTCCCGTAGAACCCGAGCCCGCACCCGACCCGACCCCCGATCCTGCGCCCAGCCCTGAGCCCGCGCCCAACCCCGGTGGAGGAGACAACCCGGCCCCGGCCTCGTCACTGCTGACCGACCCCGTCGAGATCGGCCGCGGACACCTGGACGTGCGCCTGACCCAGGCGGCCGGCGAGAACGGCACCACCTACGGGCTGGCCGTCAAGGACGACTCGCTCACCAACGCGCGCACCTCCGTGCTGCGCACCCTGTCCTCCACGACCCTGTCCGTCGGACCCAACGCGCGCTTCGTGCGCCCGGCCTCCCTGTCGGACGCGAGCTACGACGTGCTCGGCCCGGTGGGCACCGCCACCTACGTGCTGCCCGAAACGCAAAACAGCGACATCGTGTGGCCCGGCCTGTCCACCGAAGGCATCGACTACGCCGCCCTGCCCGAGGGCGCGGACCTGACCCTGCACCTGGCCGAGGCCCCCCAGGGCGCTCGCGTCGCCTTCTTCCAGGGCGGCACCTTCGGAACCGGCGCGCGCATCCACTTCGACTCGGCCGCGGGCGACGGGGCGGTCCACACGACCGAGTCCACGCACATGCACGGCAACTGGGTGTTCAGCGCACCCGGAACCTACCGCATCGAGGTGGGCGCCCGCAGCGGCGAGCGCGTCCTCGCCGATCCGCAGTCCTTCACCGTCGTGGTCCGCTCCGGCCACCACAACGACCAGCCCGCGCCCACCCCGGGCGACGAGCCGGTCCCGACGCCCTCGCCGGGCCCCGCGCCGACGCCGGAGCCCGAACCGACTCCTGCGCCCGCCCCCGCGCCGACGCCGGCTCCTGAGCCGAGCGTTGACCCGGCACCTGCGCCCGATCCGACTCCCGCTCCCGAGCCGAGCGTTGACCCGGCACCTGCGCCCGAGCCGACTCCCGCTCCAGAGCCGAGCGCTGCCCCGGTGCCCGCTCCGAGCTCTCGCCCGGGAGGGTCCCCGGCAGCGGCACCCGCAGCTCCTTCCGGAAACAAGGCCGTGGCCAGGGGAGTGCTCTCGAGCGCAACCCGCCCCGCAGCCTCCGCATCCGGCGCGGGCGCCCCGGGTACGCAGGCAGTCCTGAGTTCCGGAGCCGCCTCGCGCGGTGGATCGGGCGCCACGACCTCCTCGGGTGGCGCCACCCCGGTCACCGCCCCCAAGGCGGCACCCGCCGCGACCCCGTCTGCGAGTGCCAGCCCGCAAAGCGGTGCCCAGAGCGGTGAGAGCGCCCAGTCCGGCGCCGCCGGAGCCCCCTCGGTGGGCACCAGCGACGCGGCCGCCTCGCTGCCCATCGCGGCGGCGACCGACGCTGGACGATCGGGAGGCTGGAGCCCCTACTGGCTGCTCCTCCTCCTCATCCCGGCGGCCCTCGCCGGTGGCGGAGCCGGATTCCTGATCCGCACGCGATAAAACAGCAGGCCGGGGCGGACTCGCGACACGTGCGCGACCCCGCCCCGGCTTCGTGCTACCCCCACGCGAGCGCGTTAGACTTCCCCCATGGGAACCGCGCTTGTGACCGGAGCAACCTCCGGGATTGGTGAAGAATTCTGCTGGCAGCTGGCCTCCGCAGGCCATGACCTGGTGCTCGTCGCGCGCCGCGAGGACGCCCTGGCAGCGCTCGCGGCCTCGCTCGCAAACGTCGCGGGCGTGCGCGCCGAGGTCATCGCCGCCGACCTGTCCACCGAGGAAGGATGCGCGCGCGTCGCCGCACGCCTCGACGTCGGAGGCCCCGCGGACACCGAGAAGCCGGACTTGCGCCCCGTCGACCTCCTCGTGAACAACGCGGGCTTTGGCCTGGGTAGCCCCTTCCTGGACAACACACTGGAGCGGGAGGTGGACGGCCTGAACGTCATGGTCCGAGCCGTCATGACCCTGGCCCATCACGCCGGTATCTCCATGCGTTCGCGCGGCCGCGGCGCCATTCTCAACGTCGGCTCCGTCGCCTCGCGTACGGGGGCTGGCACCTACTCCGCGCACAAGGCCTGGGTCGTCGCCTTCACCGAAGGCCTGGCCGCCGAGCTTAAGGGGTCGGGCATCACCGCGACCGTCGTGTGCCCCGGTCCCGTCGATACGCCCTTCTTCGAGCGCGCCGGCGTCGACATGCGCTCGACCCCCTCCTGGCTCATGGCCAGCCCTGACCAGGTCGTCACGGCAGCCCTTGACGCCGTGCGCGCCGGGCGCATCCACGTCACCCCCACAGCCACCTACAAGGTCGCCATGGGTATCATGAAGATCGCCCCTCGCTGGGTCACCGCGCGCGCCATGCGCGCCGTGCCCCACATGTGAGGGCGCGCAGACGATAACGAGGCCGGGGCCAGGTTCACGCAGAACCCGGCCCCGGCCTCGTCGATGGACGGAAAGGATCAGGCCAGGCCAATGTCCTCCAAGCCCAGCGCGTAGAAGTACGGGAAGCCTTCGGCCTCGATGCGTTCCTTCGCGCCGGTCGCGCGATCCACGATCACCGCGACGGCGACGACGTTCGCACCTGCCTCGCGCAGCGTGAGCGCGGCCTCCAGCGGGGAGCCGCCCGTCGTGGAGGTGTCCTCCAGGACCACGACGTTCTTGCCCACGACATCCGGGCCCTCGATGCGGCGCTTCATGCCGTGATCCTTGGCCGCCTTGCGCACGACGAAGGCGTCCAGGTCGAGGCCGCGCGAGGCCGCCGCATGCAGCATCGCGGTGGCCACCGGGTCCGCGCCCATCGTCAGGCCGCCCACGGCCACGTACTCCTCGCCGACTGAGAAACCAGACTCCTCCAGGAGATCCAGCATGACGTGGCCGATGAGGGGAGCCGCCTCGTGGTGCAGCGTCGAGCGGCGCATGTCGACGTAGAAGTCGGACTCGCGGCCCGACGCCAGGGTGACCTTCTCATGAATGACGGAGAGCTCCTGGACGAGGGTGGCCAGGCGCGCCTTGTGGGAATCGTTGGTCATGGGGGTTCCTTTCCGGGACGGAGTGGGTCAGTGGGCCGCCTCGACGAGCTCAATGAGATCGCCGATGCCCTCGTGGATGCCGAAGGGGCGGAACGGGTATTTGGAGATGTCCTCGCGTGCCGTGGAGCCGGACAACACCAGGTGGGTGCGCAGGCCCGCCTCGACGCCGGCGCGAACGTCGGTGTCCATGCGGTCGCCGACCATCGCGGCGCGCTCCGAGTGGGCGCCGATCGTGTTCAGGCCGGCGCGGATCATGACCGGGTTCGGCTTGCCCACGAAGTAGGGCTGCTTGCCGGTGGCCGCTGTGATCATCGCGGCGATCGCGCCGCACGCGGGCAGGGTTCCCTCGTCGGAGGGGCCCGAGACGTCGGGGTTCGTCGCGATGAACTTCGCGCCGCCCTCGATGAAGCGGATCGCCTGGGTGAGGGCGCGGAAGTCGTAGGAACGCACCTCGCCGAGCACCACGTACTCGGGGTCCGTCTCCGTCATGACGTATCCGGCGGCGTGGATCGCGGTGGTCAGGCCGGCCTCGCCGATGACGTAGGCGGTCGAGCCGGGGGACTGCTGCTGGAGGAAGGCGGCCGTCGCGTTGGCGGAGGTCCAGATGTTCTCTTCGGGGATGTCCAGGCCCGAGTTCGCCAGGCGCGCCGAGAGGTCGCGGTTGGTGAACACCGAGTTGTTGGTGAGGACCAGGAACGGAATGTTGTTGGCGCGCAGCGCCGCCAGGAATTCGTTGGCGCCCGGCAGTGCGCGGTTCTCCTTGACCAGGACGCCGTCCATGTCGGAGAGCCACGCGCTCACGGGCGGCAACTCACTGAGTGCTGTTGGTTCGTTCATCAGCGGATTCATGCCTCCATTCTACGTTCCCGATAGGGTGGGATCCGTGAACGAGTTGGAAAACGGGTGTGACATCGCGCGGCAGGGCGCGGTTTCTGGGGACACTGAGGCGTACGAGGCCGGGGCTGGCGCTCGCGGGCAGGTGGGGGTCGGTCCGTGGCCGGGTGGGCAGGCCGCCTGGCCGGTTGGCGAGCACTATGACCGGGAGCTCCTGGAGCACGGGGATCGGCGCAACGTCGAGGACCGATACCGCTACTGGACGATGGATGCGATTCGCGAGGACGTCGCCGCCCGCTCGCTTCCCTTCGAGGTGGCCGTGGAGAACCTGGACCACGACTTCAACATCGGTTCCATCGTGCGCACGGCCAACGCGCTTGGCGCGCGCCGCGTCCACGTCGTGGGCCGCAAGCGCTGGAACCGCCGCGGCGCCATGGTGACCGACCGATACCTGCCGGTGGATCACCGCGCGCAGGTGAGCGAACTCGTCGAGCACTGCGAGCGTGAGGGCCTGGCCCTCGTCGGCGTCGACAATGTAGACGGCTCCGTCGCCCTTGAAGGGGCCGTATTGCCCGAGCGCGCCTGCCTGGTCTTTGGGTCCGAGGCCTCGGGCCTCAGCGAGGACATGCTCGCCGCTTGCCGCCTTGTCGTCGCCATCACCCAGCGCGGCTCGACGCGCTCCATGAACGTCGGCCACGCCGCCGCGATCGTCATGTGGGCGCACGCCTCGCGCCTTGCGGCACACCCCGCCCCCCTCCCCTGACCCCGCCACCGCCCCAGCGCGCCACACCCACAAGAGCCACCCCCGCCTCGTGACAGCACCCGAGAGAGACGCGGACACGCAGGCCAGCCCGGCCTCGCCAAGCGCGTACCACACGCGCCCGCTGAGTGAAAAGACCCTGTCCGAACGGGACTTCCATCCTTTCCCGATCAAGCAAAATGTGAGACAATCGATCGTGACAAAACTGTCACTCGATTAGGAGGCTCCAAGTGCCTATCGCAACCCCTGAGGTCTACGCAGAGATGCTGAATCGCGCACGGGACGGCAAGTTCGCCTACCCCGCGATTAACGTGACCTCGTCCCAGACCATCACCGCCGCTCTCCAGGGCTTCGCCGAGGCCGAGTCCGACGGCATCATCCAGGTGTCCGTCGGCGGCGCCGAGTACGGCTCCGGCTCCACCATCAAGAACCGCGTCACCGGCTCTCTGGCCCTCGCCGCCTACGCCTACGAGGTCGCCAAGAACTACGGCATCACCGTGGCTCTGCACACCGACCACTGCGCCAAGCAGAACATCGACTCCTGGGTCCGTCCCCTCCTCGAGATCGAGGCCGGCCAGGTCGCCGACGGCAAGCTCCCCACCTTCCAGTCCCACATGTGGGACGGCTCCGCGATCCCGCTGGACGAGAACCTGGAGATCGCGAAGGAACTGCTCGCCATGTCCGTCAAGGCCAACACCATCCTCGAGATCGAGGTCGGCGCTGTTGGTGGCGAGGAAGACGGCGTCGTTGGCGAGATCAACGAGAAGCTCTACACCTCCACCGCAGACGGCATCAAGACCGTTGAGGCCCTGGGCCTGGGCGAGAACGGCCGCTACATCACCGCCCTGACCTTCGGCAACGTGCACGGCGCCTACAAGCCCGGCCACGTGAAGCTGCGTCCCGAGCTGCTCGGCACCATCCAGGAAGAGGTCGCCGCGCACTTCGGCCTCGACCACCGTCCCTTCGACCTGGTCATGCACGGCGGCTCCGGCTCCACCGCCGAGGAGATCGCCACCGCTGTCGCCAACGGCGTCATCAAGATGAACGTCGACACCGACACGCAGTACGCGTTCACCCGCCCGGTCGTTGACCACATGCTGCGCAACTACGACGGCGTCCTCAAGATCGACGGCGAGGTCGGCGTGAAGAAGCAGTACGACCCGCGTACGTGGGGCAAGTCGGCCGAGGCCGGCATGGCCGCCCGCGTCGTCGAGGCCTGCGAGCGCCTGGGCGCCACCGGCACCCAGATGCGCTGAACCCTTCGCTGATGGCTGCCTAGCGGCCTGACGCGTGAGCCGCCCGGCCCCCTGTGGGGCCGGGCGGCTTCGTTGTGCCTATGCGTTTGTGGCTGAGTGTTTGTGCCTGCGTGTTGGTGCCGGTGGGCGGCGCCCCGCCCGCGAGATCGCCACACGCGAGCTTCGCTCGGAGTGGTCGATCTCGAAGCCCGGCCAGGCCCTGCCGCCGCCCACCGGCACCGCGTGTGTCTCGTGAGCGTACGGTTTAGAGGCTCTTCGCATTTAAGGGTGTAGGAGGTGTTGGCGTGGGCCGGGGTGCAGGTGGTGGCGTGGGCGGCGTGCTCATCCTGCTGCCAGTAGGGCCTAGCTGCGCATG
>NZ_JAPWAG010000015.1:0-56641 GCF_041432775.1 Pauljensenia sp. 20925_1_34
CGGGTGCGGCCTCACCCCGAGCCCCTCACTGTCAACAGTTCATACCGCGCACCCTCGACGATGCGCACATTAACCCCTTAGGTGGCAGTCTGGGCCCCTCGATGCGCACGTTAACCCCTTAAGTGGAGCATGGGCGGCCGTGCCCACGCTCCACCTATCGGGTTTAGCTGCGCATTGACGGGTTAACACTGCCACCATGGCTACCTCCCACAGGCGAGTTCCCCGCAAGACTCCAGCCCTGACTCAGGAATGCACTCATTAAGGAGCAATACACCCGATCAGAAGCTGTGTAATCTCCCCGATCGGCTGCAATACTCACCGCAACAACCAATTAGTCTTCGGCAGCCGCTGACCGTGATGCGTGCCTTTATATCTGGCGCGCTTGTATAGGTAATGTCGGCTGCACAAAGTAGTACGTCAGACGACAGTGCGCGCGCCGAGCATCGCTGCTGCGCGGCACTTCTCGTATCACGAGGTGCGACGCGCGACGCGGAAGCCCTGCGCGGAGTATATGGTCGCGTAGGTGTGGCCAGGATGAGCAGCACTGGCCCAGGACTCGGCGTCAACCTCGGCACCGCCCCACGCGTAGGACTGCCGGTCGACGACAACATACTCAGGCGGGGCATCCATGCCGACGGTCGTGCCCACCCAGTAGACGTCGCGGCCCGGCACGAGGCGCGCGAGCAGCGTCGTGTCCGTCTCGACGGACGCCCCCACAGGCACCGCATCGATCGCGCCCTGAGCGGCATCCAGGCGCGGGCTATCCGTGAGGACGGGCAGCTTCCACAGGGGCAGGGACGTGGCGGTGAGCGCCAGGGAGATAGCGGGCACGCACGCAGCCGCCCACGCTAGCGCGCGGCGCCTGCCGGACGAGGCCGGGGCTGAGTTCGCGCAATCCGCGTCGGTCTCACCCGCGGCAGCAAGGCCGGCGGGCGCGTCCGCGGGCGCAAGCCACCCGGCGATCACGTCGAGGAGGGCGCAGGCGGCAATGGGTACCAACACGGCGTTGTAGTGCCACGAGCTCCACTGGTAATAGGCGTCGACCGAGCCCGCGAATCGCCAGGCGAGAGTGGGCAGCACGAGCGCGAACCACGGAGAGCGCGCGCCCACGACACCGGCTCCCGCGAGCAGAACCACAAGCGTCACGATCTTGACCGAGGGGACAGCGAGGATCTGCCACAGCGAAGGCACCTTACGGGCGGCGGTCGCCCCCGCCATCGCCGTGCCCGCCCCCGTCGCCGAACCATCGAGCGAATAGGCCCACGTTCCGGCGGGGTTCATGGCGGGGAGAAACAGCTTCACAGTCACGGCAAACGCGACAATACCGAACAGTGCGTACGCCAGGGACGCAAGCATCCCGGAACGATCCTCACCCCGCCTGCGCCACGCGAGCGCCAAGCCCGCGACGAAGACCGTCAGGCCCAGGTCCTCCTTGACCAGGATGACCGGCGCCAACCACGCCATACACGCGCCCCAGCGCCGCTCAACGAAAGCGGCACCCGCGCACGCCAACAGCGGAACCGCCACACAGACCTCGTGAAACTGAGCGGCGACCGCACCCTGCAAGCCCCAACCCAGCCCGTAGGCCAGCCCCACGAGGACCGCACCCCCGCGCCCCAGGAAGCGCTGCGCGAGCCGGGCGATCGGCAGCACCGACGCCGCAATCAGCAGATCCTGGACGATCAGGAGGGTGAAAGCCGACGGAAAGAAGCGAAAAATCGGCCCGAGCAACATGAGGATCGGATGAAAGTGATCACCCAGCAGGTTGTAGCCCGGCCCCTTGATCGAAACGATGGGCGCCTCGAAGCGCGAGTAGGCCTGGGCCGCCTCGGTGAAAATCGCGAGGTCCCACGAGGGGTCGCTGAGCGTGCGCCACTGCGCCAGCGAGAAGGAGATATACAGGGCCGCAACCGCGCAGGCGATCACAGCGGGCAGCCACCACGCCGTGACGGCACGCGCGACGCTCGATCGATCCGGGAACCTCACCTGACCATCTCCGAGCGGCGCGTTGCCGCATCCTTGTCCTCCGCCTCGTCACGGGACGAGGCCGGGGCCGGGTAGGGCACACCGATCCCCTGCTCGTGGTCGGCGCGGCGCTTCGAACGAGCGTCCGAGTGGAAGACCTGGCTGACGGTCGCGCACACAGCGTCGAACATGCGCGCCGGGCGGTTGAGGGATCCGAGGGATCGGTCCGCACCCGAGTGCGTGAAGTTGCAGGGGACCTCCATGACAGACAATCCTGCACGCAGCACGCTGAGCGTCATGGCAGCCTCGAGAGCGTAGCGGCCCGCAAAGGGCATGGCGGCATCGATGGCCTCGCGCGTCAGGCAGCGCTGGTAGCTCAGCGGGTAATGGCAGTACCAGCCGGTCTTGCGGCGAATGAGGCGGCGCATGACAGCGGGGCCGTAGCCGGAGTACTCGCGCCCGGTGGCGGGAACAGCGATGCTCATGTCCGTCTGTCGGGCAAAGAGGGCCTCGACCAGCGCGGTGGCCTCGACCGCGGATTCGCCCAGGTCGGGCGACAGCAGCAGGATGTGACGGGGAGGACCGTCGGGGCGGTCACGCATGGCGGCGACCTTCACGCCCGTTTCGATGGCCGAGGCGCGCCCACGCTCCACGGAGTGACGCACGACGACAGCGCCCGCAGCCCGGGCAGCGCGGCCAGTATCATCCGTCGACCCGTCATCAACGACAATGAGAAGGTCAACGCCCGGTATAGCGCGGCACGCACGCACGGTGGCCGCAACGGCACGGCCGACGTTGTGCGCAGCGATGACTGCAGCGACGCGCTGCGGGTGGGAACTTCGAGATCCGCTGGCATAGTTCACACTACATAGTTTACGGGTGGCGGGGCGCGATTGCGCCCCGCCACCCGTAATGTGAGCGACAAGCCCGCCTAAACGGCAGGTAAAAATAGGCTCAGCGGATCGTCACAGCGCGGGACACGAGCCCCTGACGCGCGCGGCGTTCCTTGTCATCCAGGCGCTCGGTGACGGTCAGGGCCTCGGCGAGAGCCTTGGCAAGGGCCTGCGTGCCGGGCGCGACGTCGGTCGCCCTGGCGCCCTCGGGCAGCTCGAAAACCGGGACGATCAGGCCGCACGCGCGGAAGGAACCCACATAGCGCGAGCCCTCACCGACGTTGGCCTCGCCGCGCGCGGCCAGGCGGGCCAGCGCGTCGAAGAGCTTGGTCTCGTCGTTGTCCGTCAGGAAGCGCACGAAGTTACGGTTCATCTCGCACCAGTACGCGCCGGGCACGCCGGGCACCGGCTCGGTCGGGATGATCTCGTCGCGGTTCTGCTCGAGCGCGCGGCGCGTCTGCTCGTCGATCTCTTCGGCCGGGTCGAACCAGAAGGAGAAGTCCTCCTCAAGCTTCATGTCCGTGAAGCTCGAGGTGTCGACGATGTCCTGGAGGCGTTCGGAGGGCTCGCGCACGTCGATCGAGATGACGCCCTCGTCACCCGCTTCCTTCGCGGCGATCGCGGCGAGCAGCGCGGCGCCCGCGTCGTGGCTGAGGTCCGCGGAGTTCGAGCGGGTCTGCAGCGCGACGAGGATGCGCCCGTCGGGACGCACCATGGCGGGCTGCCCCTCGGGCAGGAGAGTGACGAAGTCAAATTCAATGGCGCCGTGGTCGGCGTCGGTACGTGCGGTCAGCGTGGCCGCCGGGATGAGCTCGCGCATGGCGACCAGCTCGATCTCCTTGGGCAGACCCTCGTAGGGACGTGCAACAAAGGGGATCGGCGGGCGATACGCCTTGAGCTTGGCGGGATCGGTGACCTTCTTACGGCGGCTAGCTTTACCCATGGGAGTAATCGTAGCGGGTTTCCCCCAATCGACGAGGTCAGGGCGGGGCGAGCCGGTCCACTCACCCCCCGCGCCTCCCCAGACCCTGCCTCGTCAGCGACACCCCGGGCGCCCCACACTCCGCCCCCTTCCTGTCCCCCTCCCCCCACACTCCGCCCCCTCCCCAATGTCGCACGTAATTTGGGTCCCCTAAGTTTTATAAGGCATCGAGAAAAGCGCGGAATTTCAACGATCTGATTTCAAAACTTGAAATAGCTCGAGGGGAATTACGTGCGACATTTTTGGGTAAGCATGCAAGAGGCACACGGGTGAGTAGAGCGAACCCGCAACTGTCGGCCCGGGCAGCGGGCGGCACCCCTCCCCCCACACTCCGCCCCCTCCCCCAATGTCGCACGTAATTTGGGTCCCCTAAGTTTTGTAAGGCATCGAGAAAAGCGCGGAATTTCAACGATCTGATTTCAAAACTTGAAATAGCTCGAGGGGAATTACGTGCGACATTTTTGGGTAAGCATGCGCCTGCGCAGGGTCCGGGCCCGCGCCTCGTCAGCTGGCAGCGCCTCGCGCCAGGACCTCCACGCCGGGCAGGGACGCCCGGTAGGAGGACAGGAAACGCTCGTAGCCGGCCACGCCCTCGGGGCTCGGATCCAGAGTGGACACCGAGGCGCCCGCGAAGACGCGCTCCGAGAGGTAGGCGGGCAGCGTGAGGCCGGACTCGCCAGCGGCCAGGACCGCGCGATAACGCGCGAGCACGGCGATGCCCCACGCGCCGCCCTCACCGGCCGTGTCGCCAACGGAAACAGGGATGTTCAGCGAGTCGGCGAGGATCTGCTGCGCGACGCCCGGCGTCTTAAACAGGCCGCCATGAGCGAAGAGCGAGTCGAGGCCGACGCCCTCCTCACGCAGGATGTCGACGCCAATGCGCACGGCCGCGAAGACGCTCATGAGCTGGGAGCGCATCGCGTTCGCCAGGGTCACGCGCGCGTCGGGGCTGTGCGTAAACACGGGCTGGGCCGCCTCCTGGCCGACGAGGGGCTCGGCGGACAGGGTGTTGTAGGCCATGACGCCGCCAGCGTCGACCTCGCCTGTGAGCGCGTGGTTGTAGAGGGCCTCGTAGATCGCGGGCACGCTCACCTCGGCGCTGACGAGGCGTGCGAAGTCCGCGAACCAGCCCACCCACGCGTCGAGCTCGGACGCGCCGTTGTTCGAGTGCACCATCGCGACGGGCGAGCCGTCGGGCGTGGTTACCATGTCGATCTCGGTGTGCAGCTTCGACAGGGACCGCTCGAGGACCGCCATCAGGAACACGGACGTGCCGCACGAGATATTGCCCGTGCGCTGGGCGATCGCGTTGGTCGCGATCATGCCGGTGCCCGCGTCACCCTCCGGCGGGCACAGCGCGATCCCGGGCTGCAGTGTGCCCGTCGGGTCAATGAGCGCCGCACCCTCGGGGGTCAGCACGCCCGCGTCCTGGCCAGCGCTCAGCACGGTCGGGAGCACGTCGCGCAGGCGCCACGGGACCCGACTCGCCACCAGGGCCTCGTACTGATCGAGGTAGGACTCCACGTAGGTGCCGGTCTCCGAGTCGATCGGGAACATGCCGGAGGCGTCGCCGACGCCCATCACATGCAGGCCCGTTAGCTGGTGATGGACCCAGCCGGCCAGCGTCGTCAGGCGGGCGACACGCGGGGCGTGCTCCTCGGAGTCGAGGACCGCCTGGTGCAGGTGCGCGATCGACCAGCGCAGGGGGATGTTGAATCCGAACAGTCGGGTGAGCTCGTCCGCCGCTCGCCCCGTGTTGGTGTTACGCCACGTGCGGAAGGGCGCGAGCAGGCGACCCTCGGCGTCGAAGGCCAGGTAGCCGTGCATCATGCCCGAGATGCCGATCGAGCCGTAGGAGGCCGGGGTGACGTCGTAGCGCTCGCGCACGTCCGCGACCAGGGAGGCGTAGGCGCCCCGCAGGCCGGCCACGGCCTCGTCGAGGGTGTAGGACCACAGACCGCCCTCCAGATGGTTCTCCCAGGCGTGGCCCCCGGTGGCGAGGACTTCATGGTCGGGGCCGATCAGGACGGCCTTGATGCGGGTCGAGCCAAACTCGATGCCGAGCGCGGTGTCGGCGGCGGCGATGAGCGCGCGGGGGTCGGTGGTCACGTGTACTCCTAGTGTCTTCATTGACGAGGCCGGGGTTGCGTTAACGGTAACACTTTCGCGCACGCAACGACAGCGACCTGTGGACCTTTATCGGACACTCTGTTCACTATTAGTGTCTTGATTCCTGATTGTCGTGCCCCTATAGCATGTCGATCATCATTTCATTCACGACTCATTACGGATCACACACTCTTCCAACTATTTCCAAAGAGCAATAGACTACGCGTAGTCACATTTGAGGAGGACACATGTCTACGGCACGGGTTGCACGCTCCGTCAAGCTTGATCCCGAGATCGACGCCCGTCTCACGGCCCTCGCTAAGCGGACGGGACGAACGAAGTCGTTCTACATGAATCGCGCGATCGAGTCAGCGCTCGAAGAGATCGAGCTGGCCTACTCGCTGCAGGCGGAACTCGAGGACATTCGCAGCGGACGAGCCGCATCTGCGGGCCTTGACGAGGCGGTGAAGTCCCTTGGCCTGGAGGGCTGAGCTGTCACCGCGTGCACTGAAGCAGCTCAGCAAGCTCGATAAGCCAACCGCACGCGGTATCATCGACTACCTCCGCGAGACTGCGAGCGGCGAGGATCCCCGTTCACGAGGGAAGGGACTGACCGGCTACCTCGCTGGCTTCTGGCGATACCGTGTCGGCAACTATCAAATTATTGCTTCCACCGAAGATGATGAGTTACTGACCCTCGCCATCAACATCGATCAGCGGTCACGCATCTACCGCTGACCTACCTTGCGCCGAAGCCCTCGATGAAGAGCTCACGCGCGCGGTCGATCGCGGCCAGCTCCTTGTCCGTGAGGGGCTTGGCGGCGCTGCGACGGATGAAGGTGAGGACGACGGAGGCGTAGACGTCCGAGGCCAGGGGGAGCACCTCCTCGTCGACGCGACCGCGCGCCCAATCGGTAAATACCGAACAGCACGTGCGATACAGCTGCTCGTGCAGGTCGCCGTCGCCTCCCACACGGATTGCCAGCAGGGTTGTCAGGGCCTGCCCATTGCGCGCGTACACGTCGGCGAGGTGGCGGGCGACGGTGCGGGCGTCGCGCCCCTCGCCGAACCACAGGCCCTCGAGGGCAGGGGTGATCTCTTCGAGGAGGAAGGACACGACCTCGGCCAGGAGGGCGTCCTTGTCGGTGTAGTGGTCGTAGAAGGTTGTGCGCGAGACCATCGACGCGCGACAGATGTCCGCGACGCTCACGTGCGCGTAGGGCTTTGCCTGGCACGCCTTGACGAGGCCGGAGCGGATCGCGCGGCGCGTCTTGCGGATGCGCAGGTCCAGGTTCTTCTCGGCCTCGCGCCCGTGCTTATCCTGGCTCCGAAGGTACACTGTTCTGCTCCCCGATCATTTTTCCACTATCGATAGGCTTATCCCACGCATAGCGGTCGTGCCGTCCGGTATCCAACACTCCGTTTGTTATTGTACGGCTCACCGCACGTAGACCCGCGATACGGTCGATGCATGTTCACCGAATACACCGGCAATCGCCAATTTGACCTGCAGCTGAACCGTTACCTCGGACCGATTCTGGACCGGCCTGGAATGGATCCGTTGACGACGAGCACCCTTGCCCGAATCCGTTCCACTTCCCAGATCACGCAGTTCGCCGGGCGCATGGCGGCTCGCTTCGACGCCGAGGGGGACGCGGCGGCCGCGTGGCGACTCTACTGTCTGGCCGCCTTCTACCTGCCCGAGCACGACCAACGAAAGCGGCACTTCATCGACGCGGCATCGCGTAACTTCGATGCCTCTCACACTCACCTGGCGATGCGCCGACATACAGTCCCCTATAAAGATGGCTCACTGACGGCGATCCACTGGCAGGCTGATCCTGACGATCGTGCCCGCTTCCCCGACGCGCCTTCCACCCTCGTCATGATGAACGGCTTCGACGGGTACGCGGAGGAAATCATCGACTTCGCGTCCCACTTCCCGACCCGCCCCTTCGACATCATCACCTTCGACGGTCCCGGCCAGGGGCACACGGCGGCAGCGGGCATGCCCCTCGAGCCCGAGTGGGAGCACCCGACGGAGGCGGTGATGGACTACTTCGGGGTGACCAGCGCGGCCGCGCTCGGCGTCTCCTTTGGCGGCTACCTCGTCACGCGCGCGGCCGCCCACTGCCCGCGGATCACTCACGTGATCGCCTTCGACATGATGTATCGGCTCCTGGACGGCCTGACGGCGCCACTGCCTCGCGCCCTGCGCCCAATCGCGGAGGCGGTCGTCAAGAATCCGAGGCCCGCGCGACTCATCGATGCCGGTCTGGGGATGGCTTCACGACTCAGCGCGGATCTGGCGTGGAAGCTTCAGCAGGGGCGGTACCTCACGGGACTACACAGTCCCAGCCAGGTGCTGCAAGCGTTCGGCGACTACACGATGGAACCTTTCGAGGGGCGCATCACCCAGCCATGCCTCGTCCTCGCCGGCGACGCGGATCAGTACGTTCCCTTTGAGCGCTTGGGCGACGTACGCCGAGCGTTGCGGAACGCGGAGTCGCTGGAGGTGCGCGCGTTCCATTACGCGCAGGACCCGGATATGGCCCAGCACTGCCAGATTGGTGATCTGGACCGCGCCTTCGCGATCATGGGTGAGTGGCTGCAGGCACCAATGAAATCACTCCGCAATTCAATTAAGCTGTGAGCGCTTCATTTTCGATAACTTTTATCGAAATCGGATCGATGATGTAGCATATCCCTATGCATATCCTGCGATTCACGTTTGAGAACCATCGCTCGTTTCGCGATGAGGCCACCCTCGACCTGACACGGCCCACACTCAAGACGCTCCACCCTCCCAAGGGCACAGAGTGGACCGACCACATCCACCACGTTGACGGCATCTACGGCGCAAACGCTTCAGGCAAGACTAACGTTCTCGACGCGCTCCATTACATGCTCAGCGCTATCTACGCCTCAGCGACGTCATGGCTTGAAAATGAACACTTTCCACGGAAGCCATTTGCTCTAGACAACGAGTCCGAAGAAGCTCCTTCCAGCTACGAGCTAGAATTTGTGCACGACAATGTTCGCTATAAATACAAGTTCACAGCCACAAATGAAGGAATTCTGAATGAAATCCTATACGAAGTTGGCCAAAAGTGGAGAAGAGTCTTTAGCCGCTCCAGCGACGGACACGTACAGGAGCTACCCGGCCTGCCGCGCGTTGCCAAAAGGGAACTTGCGCTATCACGCGCTGGGCAACTAGGTTTCACCAAAGCCCATCCAGTATGGACGGGCATAATGAATGGTTTTGACATCTATCGAGTCGGCGAACGAAAGATAAGAAACCGTATCAATAGCATCGCGAAACAACTTCGCGACCACAACATGGACTTAAATGAGTTAATAACCTTAGCAAGGATCGCGGATACGGGGATTACCGATATTGAAATCGAAGATCCCGATCTACCACCCGAAGTTGCAGATGCCATCAAAGAGTTATTTATCAAAAAATCTTCTACTCAGCGAGTAACTAGAGAAGGAAAGACGCAAACCGGATCCCAAAACACAAAAGAGGACTTGGCAGACATTATTCCGCCAAATCTTCTCTTCCATCATAGCGACAGCGGACGCACACTAGAGGAAGACGATGAGTCAACCGGGACTTTAGCCTGGCTAGCCCTTGGCATGACTGCAATTGATGCATTAAAAGAGGGACAAGTGCTCGTCGTTGACGAACTTGGTTCAAGCCTTCACCCGCAGCTCTCGCGCCTCATCATCGACTGGTTCGATGACCCTGAGATGAACACAACAGGCGCACAGCTCATTTTCACGAGCCATGACATGACACTGCTCGACGCAGGCCGTGGTAACAGAGAGAAACGCGAACAGGTGTGGTTTGTCGAGAAAGGCGCCGATGGGGCGAGCGAACTCTTCAATCTCTCAGATTTCCCCCTACAGAAGGGCAGCAACATCGCCAAGCAATACCTTGAGGGACAATTTGGAGGCCTTCCTTATACTGCACCTTCGCTCGTGTACAACCTATTGAACACCCACAGCACAGAAGAGAAGTAAGACCCTTGCGACGACCTAATCCACGGAATTCACGTAAGCCAAGACAACACAAAACGCGTTACGCAGTCTTCACAGAAGGTCGTGTAACCGAACTTCAGTACCTTGAACAATTACGCCAACGTATACGTCCTCAACACGCAGAGTTTAAGTTCATCAAGATCGGAAAAGACCCTTCAGCAATCTATAAGAGATGCCTGAGAGTCCTTAAACAGGATAACTTCGACCAAGGAATTATCGTGGTGGACGTAGACCAGCACGAACGACTCGAAGAGATGCTTGATGATTGCAGACGCTCTCCTCATGTGAACGCACTCGTTTCCAACCCGTGTTTCGAGCTGTGGCTGCTGTGGCATGCCACCGATAGACGGGGGTATACAGAAACACGCGAGTGTATCAGGCTCGCGCGCATCAACAATCTGACGGGAGACAAGGACCTCAACACGAAGTTCCCAATTGCCAACTTCCCCGAGGCCGCGAAGCGGGCACAACAAGCGTGGTCGGAGCTCGCACCGAACGAGAAGGGCCCCAACCCGTCATCCGCCATGCCGTGGCTCATCGACCTAATGACAACGCCTCCCCTGAAAAACTAGCTCAGCTCAGCTCAGCTCAGCGGACGGCAACCCCGCAGCGGCGCATGATCGCGTGCATGACGGCGGCGGCACCGTCGTTTTCGACGGCGGCCGTCACGTGATTGGCGTGGGCGCGCACCTCGTCGGAGGCGCCGCCCATGGCGACACCGAAGGCGGCCCATTCGATCATCGCGATGTCGTTGGTGCCATCCCCGACGGCGACGGTCCCAGACACGGGAATACCCAGTCGCGCCCGCAGAGACTCCAGGCCACTCGCCTTGGTCACCCCGAGCGGCTCAATATCCGCCCAGGACGTCCAGCCGACGAACACCTCGTGGGTGCGCGACACGTCCAGGGAGGCCAGGATCCGATCGAACTCCTCGCGGTCCGTGTCGGCGGCGCGCACCACGATCTTCGGCGTGGGCGTGGAGGCCAGCTCCTCCATCGACACGATGCGGTGATCGCTCCCCTCGATCTCATTGTTCGGGAAGGGAGCGGAGAGCAGGATGTCGGGGTGCGGCATCGACGCGAACACCGAGCCGGGCACGGCCGAGGCGATCTCCTCTAGGATCGGGCCGGGCACGAAGGTGCGCTCCTCGACGATCTCGCACGTCCCGCCGCTCACGCGTACGAGGGTCGCGCCGTTGTTACACAGCGCCCACCCGTCCGTGAACTCCAGGGCGTCGAGAACGGGAATCACACCCTCGAGCGCGCGGCCCGAGGCGATGAGCACGTGGGCGCCCGCGTCGGCGAGGCCGTGGATCCCCTCAAGGACGCGCGGGGTCGCCCCCGCGGGGGTGAGGATCGTGCCGTCGATGTCGAGCGCGACCAAGACCTGGCCCGCCGACGTCGGAAAGTAGGCGGGCAGGGCGGCCGAGGCCTCGTCGAGAAGAACCTCGAAGGGGCGAGCGACTTCCCCGGTGGAGGGGACCGTCAGGAAGCGCTCTTGGCTCATCGAGCGACGGGGGTCAGGACCTCGAGTCCACCCAGGTAGGGACGCAGCGCCTCGGGCACGTAAACCGAGCCGTCCTCCCGCTGGTGGTTCTCCAGGAAGGCGACGATCCAGCGGGTGGTGGCCAGGGTGCCGTTGAGGGTGGCGACCGCGGTCATGCCGTCCTCGCGACGCTCGCGAATGCCGAGGCGGCGCGCCTGGAACGTCGTGCAGTTCGAGGTCGAAGTGACCTCCATGTAGCGCTCCTGAGTGGGCAGCCACGCCTCGCAGTCGAACTTGCGGGCGGCGGAGGTGCCCAGGTCACCGGCGGCCGTGTCGATGACGCGGTAGGGCAGCTCGACCTTGGCGAGCATCTCCTCTTCCCACGCGAGGAAGCGCTGGTGCTCCTCGGCGGCGTCCTCGGGGCGGCAGTAGCTGAACATCTCAGCCTTGTTGAACTGGTGGACGCGGATGATGCCGCGCGTGTCCTTGCCCGCGGAGCCGGCCTCGCGGCGGTAGCAGGTGGACCAGCCCATGTAGCGCTTAGGGCCGGCGCTCAGGTCGATGATCTCGTCGGCGTGGTAGCCGGCGAGGGCCACCTCGGACGTGCCCGTCAGGTAGAGGTCGTCGGCGGGCAGGTAGTAGATCTCGTCGGAGTGCTCGTTGAGGAAGCCGGTGCCACCCATGACCTGCGGGGTTACGAGGGTGGGGGTCATCATCGGCACGAAGCCGTTGGCGAGCGCCTGGTCCATGGCCATCGTCATGAGGGCCAGCTCGAGGCGGGCGCCGATGCCCTTGAGGTAGTAGAAGCGGGCGCCGGAGACCTTCGCGCCGCGCTTGGTGTCGATCGCGTCCAGGCCCTCGCCGAGCGCGAGGTGATCCTGGGGCTCGAAGCCCTCGGCTGCGAAGTCGCGGGGGGTGGGGCCCTCGTGGCGCAGGACCACGAAGTCGTCCTCGCCACCGACGGGGACGCCGTCGACGACCAGGTTGGGCAGGAGACGCGCGAGGCGGTCGGCCTCGGCGTCGGCGGCGTTCGCGGCGGCCTCGGCGGCCTTCACCTGCTCGGCGAGCTCCTTGGCCTGAGCCAGGATCGCCGGACGTTCCTCCTTGGAGGCGCGGCCCACGGACTTGGAGACCTCTTTTTGGGTGGCGCGCAGCGTCTCGAAGGCCTGCAGGGCCTCGCGGCGGGCGGCGTCGGCCGCGATGATCTCATCGACGAGGCCGGGGTTGGCTCCGCGGGCACGCTGGGAGGCGCGGGCGGGTTCGGGGTTGTCACGCAGGGCACGCACATCAATCATGTCTCCCATCCTATGCCAGGTAGCCCCGCCGTGTCCCTTGCCGTGCGCGATACCAAATCCGAACCGCAGGTCAGGGTTATGCACCAACCAGCCGATCAATTGGATTAAAAACCTGAAAGTTATCCACCTTTGGTGCATAACCGTGTGGATAAGTTGAGCCCTCGCGCACGCCAGCAGGTCACAGCCAATATGAACAGCAACGAAAAGACCATCCACAACCTGTCCACAACCACGCAATCCACAAGGGCACTAAGATGTGCACATGGACGGAATATACTGGGCACTCGCAGCCTCCGCCGTAGCCGGAACGATCGGAGTCGCGCGTCTAGCAACCTGCTTCACCCGCCGGCACCGTCGCCGCAAGGCCCTTGACATCCCCGCATCGGTGGACGACCCGACGCGCGGACGGCCACGTCCCTGGATCATCATGAACCCCTCCAAGCACGAGGACCCCCAGGCCTTCAAGGACCGCATCAACCGTAAGGCCAAGGAACTGGGCATCGATCACGTGCACTGGCGCGAAACCACCCGCGAGGACCCCGGCACCGGGCAGGCCGTGCGCGCCCTCGAGGAGGGAGCCTCCGTCGTCATCGCCGCGGGCGGAGACGGGACTGTGCGCGCCGTCGCCGCCGGCATGGCAGGATCCGGCGTCCGCATGGGCATCATCCCCGTGGGCACCGGCAACGTCCTAGCCGGAAACCTCTCCGTCCCCGACGACCCCGAAGAGGCCCTCGCCGTCGCGCTCGACCGCAACCACCGCGCCGTCGACCTGGCATGGGTGCGCGTCGAAGACGTCACCCAGGAGTCCACTCAGCCCGCCGAGGGCGGACTGCGCCTCGCGGCACGCACCGCGCTACACCCCGAAGCCAGCGCTGCGGACCAGGGCGCCCCGGCCTCGTCGATTGAGCCGCGCGCGGACGAGTACGCGTGCCTCGTCGTCGCGGGCATGGGCTACGACGGCGCAACGATGGCGGACACGAACCCCGAGCTGAAGAAGCGGATCGGATGGATCGCCTACGTGTGGGCGGGCCTGGGCGCAATGGGCGTGCCGCGCATGAAGGCGCGCCTGACCCTGCGTTCCCCCGCCGCACGCGTGGCAGATCCCCTGGGCGTCGGCGACCAGATTGCCGGGGACAGGATCGACGAGGCCGAGGCGACCTCCTCGCGCACGGAACCCCTGCGCTCGCCCGCCGATGAGATCACCCGCGTCGAGGCGCGTTCCGTCATGTTCGCGAACGCGGGCGAGCTGAAGATGCTGGTCCTCGCCCCCGATGCGGAGCTGTCGGACGGCCTCATCGACGTCATCGCGGTCGACGCGCACGCCGGCTTGCTCGGCTGGGCGGACGTGACCTGGAAGATGCTCGGCCAGCTCATCGGCCTGCGCCCCATCAACCTGCCGGTCTCGACCGGCACGGTCGCATTCCGCCAGGCGAGGGGCGCGTCCGTCACGGCCGAAGAAGCCCAGGTGTGCCAGGTGGACGGCGACGCGATCGGCCTCGCCCACACCATGCACATTCGCATGCAGGCCGGCGCCCTCGACATCGCCGTTCCCGTCGAGCGCACGTGGATGGAGCTGCTGCCCGGCTAATTCGGCCCCGTCATAGAGCGCGCCCCGACCTCGTCTGACACGAGGCCGGGGCGCAGCACGTTGTCAGTGTGGACGCGAAGGTGTCAGACCAGCGGCCAGCACGGGGCGGCCCCGCCCGCCTCACCCGTGCCGTCGCCGCCGTGGAGCAGGTCCGAGACCCACGCGCGACCCGCGCGGAAGGCGTCGTCCGTGGTGCCCGGTTCGACGCGCGCGCGAACGCCGTCAACGCGCGGGTAGGAGCCCATGAAGCGGACCTCCGGCGAGTAGCGATGCAGGCCCACGAGGGCAGCCTGGACACGCTCCTCGCGGATGTGGCCGACGATATCGATGCTGAACGTGTAGTTGCCGAGGCCATCGCCGCTCGGGCGCGACTCGATGCGCGACAGGTCGACGCCGCGCGCCGAGAACTGCTCGAGGAGGGTCAGCAGGGCGCCCGACTCGTTGACGGGCAGGGCCACCTGGATGGTCGTCTTATCCGCGCCGGTCGGCGGGGGCACCACGCCGGGGCGGGCCACGAGGACGAAGCGGGTGATCGCGCCGGGGTTGTCGGCGACGTCGGTGAACAGGGCCTCCAGGCCGTAGGTGTTGACCGAGACTGCGTTGCACAGGGCAGCGTCGAAAGACGCATCGCCGTCGGAGAGGAGCTCGGCGGCGGCAGCCGTCGACGTGGCGGGCACGTGGATCGCACCGGGGAAGGTCTCCTCGACCCAGCCGCGGCACTGCGCCCACGCATGCGGGTGGGTGCCAATACGGCGAATATCCTCGGGGCGTGTGCCCGGCAGGACGGCCAGCTGGAAGACAACATGGACGTGCATCTCGGCGACGATGACGAGGGGCTCGCCGTGCGAGAGCGAATCCAACGTCGCATTCACGCCGCCCTCGATGGAGTTTTCAATCGGGACGACGGCGCGGTCGGCCTCGCCACGGCGTACGGCCGCGAGCGCCTGCGGGGCACTCGTCATCGGCATGAGGATCGCGCCGGCGGGAGCGACCTGGTGGACGGCCTGTTCGGTAAAAGTTCCGAAGGGTCCGAGGAAGGCGATACGAAGCTTGTCGCCCAGGGGCGCGGGGCCGGGAATGTTCGTCGTCATGAAGTCAAGGGTATCGACCCGCGCCGAGCACGGTCGTCACTGTCCGCACGTCACGGGCGCTTTGTGGCCTACTCGTCGCCTGATTGAGGGCCCTCCGGCTCCTCGGCTCCCGGCTGGACGGACCTGATGCCGTCGGCGAAGGCCTGCGCTCCTCCGCCGGGGGTGACCCAGCCGCACGCGGTGATTTTCCACAGCTTGGCGGTGCCGCCCTCGTCGACCAGCTCGAAGCCCCTCGACGTGTCGACGCCGTAGAGGCCGGGGTGGCGGTTGGAGCGCTGAATGTTGTAGTAGCTGCCGTCTTCTTCCTCGTAGAAGTGGGTGATGCCAAGGTTGCGCACGACCTCGCACACCTCGGGATCGTCGGCGATGTCGCGGAAGCGCTGGGTGAGGACCTTTTGCGAGGCCCCGTCGGCGTTCACCGTGCTGAGCTGGGGGAAGACTGCCTTGCGGCCCGCCAGGGTCTCGACGTAGGCGGCGCCCGCGATAGGGTCGCCCAGGATGAGGGCGTCAGGGTCGGTCGTGGAGGCCATGCGGCGCAGCATCGCGAGCTCGTCCTCGCTGGCCATGCCGGACTTGCCCAGGCGCGTGGGATCGTACACGGAGGCGACGGCGGAGTTTCTCGCGTCGATCGCGCCGAAGCTGGACATGAGCACGACGATCGCGCCCACGCCCACCTGGAGGGGCCAGCGCGGCGCCTCGACATTGTCGTCAAGCCCGCGCTCGACCAGGATCCGTCGCAGGGAGGAGGTCCATGCCGCGTGGAAGAGGTGGACGATGGCGGCGGCGCCGACGGCCATGAGGACGGTCAGAGCGATGTCTTCGACGCCCATGATCCGTCGCCCGTCCTTGTACCAGGGGGCCAGCAGGTAGGTGCGCAGCGCGGAATCTGGCGCGTAGGCGAGGGCGGTCAGGAAGGCCAGAATCAGGTAGGAGACGAGCGGCCAGGCCGGCATGGGCGCAGCCTTGTCGTTGTCAACCAGCGCGGCGGCCTCATCCTCGTCGCCGTCAAGGTCACACCTCGCGTCCGCCGCGTCGCGCACGCCGGGGCGCCGCATGAGCGTGTGGAGGCGGGCAGTCACGATGATGCCGGCGATCAGGAGGAGCACCTGGATGAGCGTCCACCACGCCATGGCCGTGGTCTGCGCGAAGGGCGGGTAGGGCAAGAGCGCGTGGGAGAAGGCCTCCGACCAGCTGCTGCCTTTCCTCGGGTAGCGGCCCATCGCCTGGATCTTCGGGGAGGACAGGGCGATCAGGGGCAGGACCACGACCGCCAGGCCCGCGCCGATCCACGGCAGGGCGGCGAGCTGGCCTCGTCCCTCGCGCGCGAGCGAGGTGCGAGTGAAGAACCCGATCACCATCAGGAGGGGCGCGGCCAGGAAAGCGAGGAGGGAGAATGCGGCGCTAGGGTGCGCGCCGACGAGGCCCAGGCAGCCCAGGAGGAGGAAGAGCCCTTGGGGGATGCGACGGGCAAAAGATCGGGCGCCGCACCCGTCGCTCAGATCCGCGGCTAAGCGTCGACCCACGACGATCGCGACCGCGGCCACGCCGGGGACCAAGGCCGTGCCCGTAGAGTTGGGCCACTGGTTGTACATGGTCAGCGCGTCAGCCGGCATATTCGGCAACATGCCACCGATAATCGGGGCCGCCAGGAGGGCCGTGCGCGATCCCGTCAGCACCGAGACCAGGGCGGCCAGGCCCGTCACCCACACGGCCATGAGGACCAGGGAGGACACGTTGGCGGTCTGGACGACCGAGTCGAAGCGGGCGAAGAGAGCAACGAAAGCGTGCCAGCCCGTCGGGTAGTAGACGCGGCGCCCGCCGTAAAGCTCGTGGAGGCCACCAAAGGGGCTGGCATCCTTGCCGTACAGGATCGCGTGGACGCCATTTTGGTGGAACGTCGGATCCCACTGCTGAACGGGATTCGCGGGGTCAGCCACGGACATCAGCGGCCAGGCGGCCAGGAGGAACCCGACGACAATCGTCCCCCACGTCGCCGTCCGGATCGCGGCCTGACGCCCGCCGATCGGCACGCGCACGCCAATGGCCTCGCGGAAGGGAACGCCGTTGAGCGCAAAGCCCCCGTTGACGCGGCGAAAGTAGCTCAGGGCCCACGCGGCCGCGCCGCCGACGGCGCTCATGCCCAAGACGGGCATGACCGTGGAGGGCTCCCACGGGATGTCAAGCGCCGGATAGAGGACCGACAACGCGGTGATCAGGCCGAAGGTGAATGCCGGAGCCGCGCCGATGGCAACCAACGACGAGCGCACGCCCGCGCGCAGCCACATGAACCCCGGCAGCACCAGGGCCACCAGCATGGCCAGCAGGGTCGGGAGCAGCATCCACCAGGCCAGCATGGATTACTCCTTGTCGGAAGCGGCGCGGCGCTTGCCGATCATCTCGATGATGACGGGCAGGACCGACGCGAGGATGATGACCGCCAGGATGACCGTCAGGTTGTCGTGCACGAAGGGCACGTTGCCCAGGAGCGCACCGACCAGGATGAAGCCAGCGCCCCAGATGCTTGCGCCCAGCGTGTTGAACAGCAGGAACTTGGGGTAGGGGTAGCGGGCCATGCCGGCGGCGATCGGGATGAAGGTGCGCACGAAGGGGATGAAGCGCCCGATGACGAGGGAGCGACCGCCGTAGTTCGTGAAGTAGTGCTCAGCCTTCTCCAGGTGCTCGGTCTTGAGGAAGCGCGCGTCCGGCTTGAAGAAGCGGCGTCCCCACTTGGCACCCAGGAAGTAGCCGATCTGAGCACCCACGAAGGCGGCAATCACGACCAGGAGGATCAGGGTCGGCAGGTGAATACCGAGCTTGTCGTGCAGCAGGCCGGCGGTGAAGAGCAGCGACTCGCCCGGAAGGACCGGGAACAGGACACCCGACTCGATAAGAACAATGAGCATCGTGCCCCACAGGACCCACGGACCCATCGCGTCAAGAAGGGTCTCAGGATTCTTAAACCACTCGATAACTGTGTGAAGCATCGACGGATCCGATGCTGACGCGAGTGTCAACCAGGTCACGATAAGGCCCTTTTCTGCCGGGAATGTGTCCCCCTAACCCTACCTTTCTTGACCGCGAATATAGGATGGTCAACATGAGGAAGCGCAAGGAGTCACACGACGGCCCCCCGGCCGCCGGTACGAACATCCTGTTCGTCCCCTCGTCCGCCGAGGATCCGACCTCGCTAGGGGTCGATGATCTGATGGGCATGATTAACGAGGCCGGGGCATCGTCAGCCCCTGCCCAGCCGCAGGAGATTCCCCCGTCTGAAGCCAAAACCGAGATCATCGACGCCGTCGTCGCACCCTCCGTTTCCACGCGCGGATCCGCCACTCCCCCCAGCTTCGCTCCCACCGCCGTGATTGTGCCAGAGTCGGCCATGGCCTCCCCCGTCGTCGTTAAGAACACGCTGGAGACGCCCGCACCCCCTCCCGAGGCCTCGTCGATCGTGAACGCGCCCGCACCTCCCCCGGCACCCGAACCCGAGGACAACGCTCCCCCGGCCCCCGACGCCACAGACGCCATGGTTCCTGAGCCCCCGCTTCCCCCCGACACGCCCGAGGCCAGCTCCGCCCCGGCCGACAACGACGCGCAGGCTTCCTCCGACGCACCCGACCCCGCCGACTCACCCGCTCCGGACGACAGCGCTGACGCCGAGGCCCCCGCCTTCACCTCCACCGACGACGCGGAACCCGAGACCGCCCCCGCACCCGAGCCGACCGACTCCACCGACGCGGCCGAGACGACCGGCGCGCAGGCAACCACGGCCTCGGACGTGGTGGCACGAGCCAAGAGCGGCGAGGTCGCCCTGCCCGTCCCCGCGCGCAGGCTGCGCCTGCCCCGCCCCGCCTACATTGCCGACCGCATCTTCACGATGCGGCGCAGGCGCGAGGACGTCGTCGACGTCGTCATCTCGATCCTTGCGATCCTCGTCATCTGGACCATCGGAACCGTCGCCAGCGCCACCACGCGCGGCGTCACCATGGACGTCCTGCAATTCCAACTCATCCGCCAGATTCTGATCCTGCCCGTCAACCTGGTCGAGGGCCTCATCATCCTGATCGCACCGATCCTGGTGATCATCTCCCTCGCGCTGCGCAAACGCCTGCACACCATCATCCAGGTCATCGTCACGAGCATCGTCGCAGCCCTCGGCGGCTGGGTCATCGCTATCCTCACCGGACTGCTGCCCGCCTACCTCACGATCCCCCTGAGCGTCGACCGGCTCATCGCCACGCAGGGCTACAAGAGTGGCTTCGTGATCGCCATCAACCTGGTGATCGTCACACTGTGCGCCATGTTCACCTCCGCCGGCGAAGCCCAGTCCATGCGAGCCATTCGCTGGGGCTGGACGGGCGTGTGGATCATTCTCATTCTGGGCGTCCTGCGCTCCTCCATGACCCTGCCCGTCGCCTTCATCTCCGTGTTCCTCGGCCGCGCGTTCGGGTCCGGGTCACGCTGGATCATGGGCTACGACGACCAGAGAGCCAAGGGAACCGCCCTCGTCGAGGCACTCCTCGGCATCGGCATCACGCCCTCGAGGATCGTGCGCACCGACCTGGACACCAGCACCGAACCGCTGTCGACCTGGGCCGTCGCCGAGAACGCGCGCGGACGCCTCGCCCAGGTGCCCGCCGATCTGGGCGACATGGGCATCACCGTCACGCGCCGCCCCGACCCCGACCACAACCGCCACTACCAGGTGTGGAGTGACACCGGGTTGGCCTACGAGCTCATCGTCATGGACCCCGGCCAGGAGCTGACCGGCACCCTCCTCGAAATGTGGAACAACCTGCGCCTGCGCGGCATCAGCCGCTGGGTCTCCCCCTCCCTCAAGGCACAGGCCGAGCGCTCCTCGTTCACGACCCTGCAGGCCCTGCGCGCCGGCGTCTTCACGCAGGAACCCATCGCGATCGCCTCGGCGAACGACTCGATCATCATGGTGCTCTCCGCGCTCCCGCCGACCACTCCCCTGACGGAACTGGGTGAGCAGGTCACGGACGAGGTCTTGGATCGCGCGTGGGAACAGCTGCGGTACGCGCACACGCGGGGTATTTCGCACCGCGCCCTCACGCCTGAGGCCGTCGTCGTTGACGCCTCCTCGGACGTGTGGCTGCTGGACTGGGATTCCGGCGAGGTCGCGACAAGCGAGCTCAACCAGTCCATCGACATCGCTCAGATGCTGGTCCTCACCGCCCTGGCCGTCGGCCCTGAGCGCGCGCTTGAGGCGGGTCGCCGCTGCGTTGGCGACGAGACCCTCATCGCGTGCGCGCCCGTCATCCAGAAGCCGGTCCTGCCCGCATCCGTCAACCAGCTGCTGCGCCGCTCCGACCTGCTCAGTGACCTGCGCGCCGCCCTCGTGGGCGATTCCGAGGCAGAGACCGCCCCCACGGCCGACCTGCAACGCTTCCGTCCGCGCACGATCTTCACAATCGCGATCGCGTTCATCGCGGTCTTCATCGTCGTGTCCTCGCTCAACTTCAGCGACCTCGTCACGACGCTCAAGAGCGCAAACCCGTGGTGGATGGCCGCATCCGCCGTCCTGGCCTGCCTCATCTGGGTGGGGTCGGCCGTGCCGCTCATGGCCCTGTCCCCCGAGAAGCTGCACTTCCGTGACACGCTCATCGCGCAGGTGGCCGCCTCGATCATCACGGTCGTCGCACCCGCCGGTGTGGGTCCAGCCGCCCTGAACCTGCGCTACCTGCGTAAGCGCCGTGTTCCCACCGCTGCCGCCGTCACCACGGTGACGCTCATGCAGATCTCGCAGGCGCTCATCACGATCATCCTGCTGCTGCTCGTCATGGTCAGCGCAGGCTCCTCCCTGTCCGTCTCTCTCCCCTACGGCACGATCCTCGCGGTCGTCGCGGTCGTCATGCTCGCGGTCGGCGTCATCGTGGCCGTCCCGAAGGTACGCCGCTGGATCTGGGCGAAGATCCAACCGACGTGGCAGCAGGTCTACCCCCGCCTCCTGTGGATCATCGGCCAGCCTCGCCGCCTCGCCGCGGTCGTTGCTGGGAACCTGCTCATGAACATCGGCTACGTGGGCGCGTTCTGGACCGCCATGGTCGCCATGGGTGGCTCCCTGAACTTCTCGACGGTCGCGATCACCTACCTGACGGCCAACGCCGCAGGCTCCTTCATCCCCTCCCCGGGTGGTATCGGTACCGTCGAAACGGCCCTGACCTCGGGCCTGACGGTTGCGGGCGTTTCCTCCTCGGTCGCCATCGCCACGGCCCTGCTCTACCGTCTCGTCACCTTCTACGGGCGCATCCCGTTTGGCTGGCTGGCCATGAAGTACATGGAGAAGAAGGACCTGATCTGACGCGCAGGCGTAGCCCCCTGGGCCCTTCCCTGCGCACGTTAACCCCACAGGTGGCAGTGTGGGCCCCTCCATGCGCACGTTAACCCCACAGGTGGAGCATGGGCACCCCTGCCCACGCTCCACTAGTAGGGCCCAGCTGCGCAGAGACGGGTTAGTACGACCACCTATCGGGCCCAGCTGCCCGCAGCACCGCGATCCGCCCGCCCGTTGCCGCACCAGCGCTTCGTGCGCCACCTAAGCGATCGGGGCCACCCATCGACGTGAGATACCGCGTTCCCGATCAATCGGGCGCCCCGAACCACCACACGCGCGCAAACAACAGGATTACTTCTACTAACTTCAAATTTGGATCAAATTTGAAGTTAGTAGACGATCTGTCGCACTACCGGATCTCCGCATCACATCTCGCCACATCAGAGCCGCGGCGATACCAACACCTCACGCAACTCCTTAATGACGTGCTGGAGCAAGGAACGCATCAAATCTGGGGATGCCTGGGACAACGCCTCACCAAGCATGCCAGCAGGGTCAATAATATGAGGAGCGGTCATCGTTGTGCCTCCACATCATTTCGAGTCAGAAGTAGAGAGCTTTCTCGAAGGATCACACGGTGACCGCACCCATATCAAACGGGCCGACCACCACACGGTTACACCACTATGCGGGACGCTACTACGTACGGCTTCCTTCGCCAGTCACCCACGTTCCGATTCCCAGTGTCACGTGCGCACAACGATGGCCGAGGCCGTGGCACGCACGCCACAAGCCTCACCACTGCGGGCACCCACACAACAAACGAGGCCGCGACCGGAACACCCGGCCACGGCCTCGTCAATGGCGCTCACACTAGGACGGGCCTACCACAGGCGATTCGAGCGCACGTAGTAGGCCGACTGGACGCCACTGACGCCCCTGATCACGTCGATAGACCCGGCGGGCACGCTCAGCCCGAAACCCTGCACGACGTACCCGTACTCGTACTCGACCGTGACGGGCTCGCCGGGGAAGAACTCGGCCACGGCTTCCCTGATCGACGCAAGAACGGTCGCACGGTCGGCGCCCTCCTCAAGGCGCACGACAACCTCGACGCTCTCAGAGGGTCGGTACCAACTTCCAACCATGGCCGCCTGGACGCCCGCCGCCTGCGTCACTCCCACCTGAGCCGCGGGCGAGGCCATGGCGACCGAGGGACTTGCGACCGCGAGCGCGCACCCCACGACGCACGACAGGACGATAGACGACTTCTTCAATGACATGATGTGCTCCTCTATGGTTATGGGTGACCACGTGGGAACGCAGCGGCGCGCCCCTGTCAGCTCCGGGATAACCGTAGCACAAGAACGTATCTGACAAACCCCTTTTTACTGCTATACAGCCGGTAAGTTCGGCGTGTACAACTCCTAGTCTTGTTTCTTCGTGCGACGGATATCCGTGCGGGCCGGCTGGCACGACCAGACGCCAGACAACAAGCGAGGCCGCGATCGGATAACCCGACCACGGCCTCGTCGCGCGGGGGCTTTACTGCACCCGCATCTCGCCATCGAGGTACGCGGACTCTACGCCGTTCGCGCCCCGAATCGCCTCCAGCGCCCCGGCGGGAGCACGCAGCGACCACCCCTGAAGGGCGTTCACGTATTCGCGCTCAACCTCGACGGACTCGCCCGGGAAGGCGGCGGCCACGGCCTTATTGATCGAGGCGAGGGTCGCCGCGCGGTCGGCCCCCTCCTCAAGGACGACGACGAAGACGGCGGGGCCGGTGGCTTCCACGTCGCCGGCGGAGTCGGCCGGGCCGCTCTGCGCGCCCGGGCCGCTCTGCCCGTCCCTGGACGTCAGCGCGTTGTCAACGTCGCCCACGGGCAGGGTCGGGGCAGCAGACCCGGGGCCCGACTGAGCGCCTGACTGAGCGCCTGACTGAGCGCCTGACTGGACGGCTGAGGGCGACGAATCGACAACCGGGTCGGACTGGGGGGCGGGGGCCGGGGAGGAACAGCTCGCGACCGCGAGCGCGCACGTGCCGACGCCTGCCATCAGGGCAGCGGGTTTCTTCATGGACATGGGGTGCTCCTCCGTCATTCTGGGCGGCTACCTCGGGCCTTGGATCCCTGCGTTATGTTGGCCGCCTCGCCCAACATACCTCAGTCGCGCGTCGGCTCGCTGGAGTGCCCGCGATGAGGAGAGGGGAACGAGGCCGGGGCGCGCATACGGGAGGGCCCGGGAACTCTCGCGGGGAGCGTTCCCGGGCCCAGGCCTCGTGAATCGGAAGGGACAGACAGGCTTAGCGCTGCCAGACTCCCGACTCATCGAAGGTGTAGACGCGTCCGTTGATCGTGTGCGTGCCGGTGAACATGGCGCCATCAGGTCCCAGGTAGTACCAGGCGCCGTCCAGGTTCAGCCAGCCGGTGCGCATCGAACCCGAGGAGTTCAGGTAGTACCACGAGCCGCCGACCTGCACCCAGCCGGTGTGCATGTCGCCCGAGTCGCCCAGGTAGTACCAGGAACCGCGGTCGAAGAACCAGCCGGTGGCCATGGTCTTCGTGGCGGGATCCAGGTAGTACCAGGAGCCACCATCGCGCACCCAGCCGCCCACGAGAGCGCCCTCGGAGTCGGCGTACACCCACTGGCCATCAACGCGCTTGAGGAAGCCGGTCATCATGTAGCCGGATGGTCCGAACTGGTAGTCGGAGCCGTTGATCGTGAACCACCCTGACGTCAGGTAGTCGGTGCCGTTGGCACACACGTACCACCAGCCCACGGCATCCTTGGCCCAGTGACCGCCGGCGGGGTCGGTGCAGGGCAGCTTGACGCCCTCGTTGCCGGTGGGCAGGTCGACCGTCTTGGGTTCGGAGTGGTTCAGGCCGTAGTCCCAGGCGAGCAGGTACGGGTGGGCGATAACCTCGCCGGAGCCGCCCTGGTCGGTCCAGGCCTGGGAGAGCTCGGACATGGGGATCTCGAACTCGTAGCGGTACCTGCCGTCGTCGCCCTTGACACCGTCGGTGTCAGAGAAGACGTGGCGGTAGAACCACAGGCCGTCGGCCGGGTCGTGCAGGTCGATGCCGGCCAGGGGCTTGTTGTCGGTGACCGTGACGAGCAGGCGGGCGTTGCCGCCCTCCTCCGTGTACTCCAGGTTGGCGACCTCGGGCGCGGCCGTGTCGATGCTGAAGTTGTACGAGATCGACTGCTCGGCCTGCGAGGGCCCGTCGTTGTGCGCAGAGAGCGTCAGCGTGTAGTCGCCGTCGGGCAGGTTCTTGTACGCGTCGGAGCGCAGGTCCAGGGTCGTGGGCTCGTGGCCGTCCTCGACCCAGGTCATCTTGCCGGTGCTGGGGTTGACGCCGGACTTCCAGACCTGGTGGGTCACGTACGAGGCGACGGATTCACCGGCGGCGTTCGCGTACACGGTGTTGAGCGTGTGGACGCTGCGCAGGGTGCCGGTGCGCGGTTCGAGGACCGTGGGAGCGCCCGAGGCCTCGGCGCGGGAGAGGACGTAGCGGTCAGCCTTGGGCGTGCCGGTGCGCGCGTCGGCCTTGACCAGGGGGTTGTATCCCAGCAGCTGGCCCGTGGTGCCGTTGTAGATGCCCGAGGCCAGGGTGTGCGCTCCCCCGTCGGAGGCGAGGGCGTCGAAGATGGGGGCCTTGCCCCAGTCGCCGTAGAAGCCCATGTAGGGCACGGTCAGGTCGGGCTGTCCGTCAGTCTTCGAGGTGAGGCGCACGAAGCCGTCGAGGAACGTGCCGTTGGGCGCATTCTGCGCGACGTAGGAGTCGAAGGCGGCGCCAGGCGTGACGTCCACGCCCACGGTTGCCTCGCCCGAGGCGGGGACGGTGATGGTCGCGCCTTCGCCGGTGCCGCTCACGGCCGCGCCGGAGTAGGCGATGTCCACGCCCTTGCCTCGCCAGTCGGAGGAGTGGCCGGTGAAGAACCCATCCTCAACGATCTCGGAGAGCGCCTGCGTGTTCAGGGCGTAGGTGGCCTCGACGCCGGAGAGGTTGTGGAGGGTGACGTCGAAGTGCCATCCCTTGGTCCCATCCCCCAGGTCGGCCTTGGGTCGGGAGGACTCGGGAGCACCCTTCACGGTCGGGTACACGGACGAGGTCGTGGCAGCCAGGACGTTCGTCAAACCCGAGCCCTGCTTGCGCGGGGAGTACGGGTCGCCGGTGTCCTGGAGCGGGTCGGCGATGGGAGCGGCCGTGCCCATGATGAGGTTCTGGACGACGTCAACCTTCTCGCGCGCACTCATCGAGGCGAACAGCGGATCATTCTGGACGCGCTGCAGGACGACCGCGCTCACGCCCGCCATCTGCGGGGTCGCCATCGACGTGCCGGACATGAACTCGTAGGTGCCTCCGGGCACCGAGGAGTAGATGTTGCCGCCGGGTGCGGCGACCTCGGGCTTGAGGCGCAGGTCGGGGGTGACGCCCCAGGAGGAGAAGCTCGACATGGAGTACTTCGAGCTGGGTGCGACGACCTTGCCGGGGGCGACACTCAGGTGATGGTCGGCGGCGGCCAGCATGGCCTCGCCGTCCGCCTGCGAAATGAATGCGGCGGGCACGCCGTTCGTCGCCAGGCTCATGACGACGAGGGAGTCACCGGGAACGTTGTTGTAGACGATGAAGCCGGCGGGCTTGGAGCCTGCGATGTTGTCGAACTTGGTCTGGAAGGTGAGGGAGCCTCGCTTGACCAGCACGATCTTTCCGGCCAGGCCCTCAGGGTACTTGGCCTTGAGCGCGGCGCCGTCCTCGGCCGAACCGATACCGCCGTCGACATATTCGAAGGGGCCGCCGGTCAGGTCGGACAGGTCGGGCATCTTCTGACCGTCAGCGCCACCGGCCCGCTGGAAGGGAATGTCGCGGTCGCCGACGGTGAACGCGCTGTGCGCCAGCGAGTTATCGACGGAGGCGACGGAGACCACGGAGGAGTAGGTCGCTGGCTCGCACTGGGTGGAGGAGTCCGGGTCGGACGCGAAGGGCAGGTTCTTGCCGGAGGTATTGCCGTATCCGGCCGTGTAGTGGTTGCCGGCTGCCGCGTTGACGGTCACGCCCACGTCCTGCAGGCTCTTGAAGACGGTCGCGTAGACCGAGTCGGCCTCGTTGTCCATGCCTCCGAGCTGGCCGAGCGACAGGTTGACGACGTCGGGGTGCAGGATCACCATGTCGTCGAGTGCGGCGAGCAGCCCGGAATCGGTGATGTCGCCCTCGACGCTGCGCGCGACCTTGGCGACGATGATCTGCGCGTCGGGCGCGATGCCGACGATTTCGCCCGCGTTGGCCGCGGTGATGCCGGCGACGTGCGTGCCGTGCGATCCGGCTTGTCCGGTCGGCGAGGCGTCCGGGTCGTTATCCGCGTAGTCGTAGGCGAAGGGGAACTTCTCCGACACGTAGGTGCCGGTCTTGCCGTCGCCCAGCTGGGGGGTCAGGGACGCCACCTTGTCCGCCGAGAGCGCGGGGGTTCCCCCGAGGGCGCCCGCGAACGCCGGATGCGTCATGTCCACGCCCGTGTCGATGACGGCGATGACCTTCCCGTCGCCCTTCTGGGTGATCTGGTCGGCGTGCATCATCAGCTGGGCGCTGAGGTTGGCGGGGTCCTGGGTTGAGGTACGGGCGGAGTTCGTCGCTCCCTCGCCAGCGACCTGGTCGTCGGCATCCTCGACGCGGGTCTCGCGATCACGGAAGGCGGCCTTGACGCCGCTCGCCGCGCGGATCGCGTCGAGAGAGCCGGCGGGGGCCTTGAGCGCGAAGCCCCGCAGGGCGTTGTCATACTCGCGTTCCACCTGGGCGGAGGTTCCGGGGAAGGCGCCGGCCACGGCCTCGTTGATGGAGGCGAGGGAGGCGGCGCGGTCTGCACCGTCATTGAGCTGGACGATGATGCTCACGACGGCGGCCGAGTCGGCCTCGTCGCTCGCCTGGGCCTGATCGGCCTGGCTGGTCTGCCCGCTCTTCGAGGTCAGCGCGGTGTCGATGTCGCCCACGGGCAGGGACGAGGCCGTGGCCTGCTCGGTGGGTTGCGGTGGCGTGGGAGTCGTCGGCGCTGCGAGCGACGCCGGGCCTGTGGCCGCAAGCGCGCAGGCACCGACGAGCGCGAGGAGCGCCGTTGGTTTCTTCGTTGTCATGTGCGTAACTCCAATGTGTCGACAGTGGCCGTCCCTGGGGCGGAAGGGCTCCGCCGTGTCGGCCGCCACACCTAACATACCTCACGAACAACTTTTGACAAACTTTGTTTCACATTGGGGAACAATTGGAGAATATTTTACCGACAAACTGTGACGAGGCCCGGGAACACTTACATAGCAAGGTTCCCGGGCCTCGTGGCGATGATCGTCAGGCGCTAGCGCCTCGCTCTCATCCGACCCACGCACCGTTCTCGTCAAAGACGTAGGTGCGTCCGTTGATCGTGTGCGTGCCCGTCAGCATCGCTCCCGAGTAGGACAGGTAGTACCAGGAGTCGCCCACCTTGACCCAGCCGGTGGCCATCGCCCCGGAGGCCTTCAGGTAGTACCAGGAACCATCCACCTGCACCCAGCCGACGGCCATCGCACCGCTGTCGGACAGGTAGTACCAGGAGCCGCGATCGAGCAGCCAGCCGGTGCGCATGACCTTGGTGTCGGGATCCATGTAGTACCAGGAGCCGCCGTCGCTGACCCAGCCGCCCACCAGAGCACCCTCGGAATCCGCGTAGACCCACTCGCCGGAGGGACGCTGGAGGAAACCGGTGGACATGTAGCCGTTGGGACCGAACAGGTAGTCGGAGCCGTTGATCGTGAACCAGCCGCCCTTGAGGTAGTCCGTGCCGCTCGCACAGGCGTACCACCAGCCAGTGGAGTCGTGGGCCCAGTGTCCGCCCGTGGGACTCACGCACGGAGCGATCGGACCCTCGTTGTCGGAAGGCAGGTCAATCGTGACGGCCTCGGAGTGGTTGAGGCCGTAGTCCCACGCGAGCAGGTAGGGGTGCGCAATGATGTCGCCCTCGCCGCCCTGATCGGTCCAACCGAGCTCAAACTCACCCAGACCGATACTTAGGCTCTCGCGGTACCTGCCTTCGCTGTACCACTGGTGGGCGTCATCCTCAGTAACACTGCGGTAGAACCACAGTCCGCTTCCGGGGTCGTGCAGGGTAAAGCCGGCGATGGGTGACTCGTCACTGATTTCCAGATCGAGAACGGGGCCAGCCATATCACCAAGGTCCACGCTTGCCCGCTCGATGACCGGAGGCGTCGTATCGACGCGGAAGTCGTAGGAGATAGACTGCTCGGTCGGCGAAGGACCGTCGTTGCTGGCGGCAATCGTCACCTTGTACGCGCCATCGGGCAGGTTCTTGAACTCGTCGGACGTCAGGTCCAGGCCCCTGGACGCATGGCCTTGCTCCACCGCAGTCATGACCCCATTCGAGTCCAGGGCGGACTTCCAGTTCTGGTGAGACGTGTACGAGGCGACGACCTCGCCAGCCGCGTTCGTGTAGGTGGTGGTCATCGTGTGCACGGACCGCAGAGTGCCTGTACGCGGATCGATGGCCGTGGGAGCACCAGAGGCCGTCGAGCGTGAAATGACGTACTTGTCGGACTGGGGACGAACAGTACGCTCCGACACCTTGCGCAGGGGGTTGAACCCGAGCAGGTCTCCGTTCCTACCGTTGTAAATGCCCGAGGCCAGGACGTGCCCATCGCCCTCAGAGGCAAGCTGGTCAAAGATCGCGGGCTTACCCCAGTCGCCGTAGAAGCCCAGGTAGGGCACGGTCAGATCAGACTGACCCTGCGTGCGCGACGTGAAACGCACGAAGCCCTCCAGGAAGGTACCCGACGGCGCATTGTCTGTCACGTACTGGGCGAACGCGGATCCGGGGGTGACGTCGATGCCGACGGTGGCCTCGCCCTTCGCGGGCACAGTGACGGTCGCGCCCTCGCCGGTGGCCGAGGCAGCGCCGGAGTAGGCAATCTCCACGCCCTTGCCGCGCCAATCGGAGGAGCGCTCACTGAAGAAGCCGTCCGTCACGATGTCGGAAAGCGCCTGAGAGTTCATCTCATAGGTCGCCGAGGCGTCGGACAGGTTGTGCAGGACAACGTCGAAGTGCCAGCCCTTCGTGCCATCCCCCAGGTCGGCCTTGGGTCGGGACTGCTCGGGGGCACCCTTCACGGTCGGGTACACAGACGAGGTCGTAGCAGCCAGAACGTTCACCAGGCCGGATCCCTGCTTGCGCGGAGAGTAGTAGGCACCAGTGTCCTGGAGCGGATCGACGACGGGGGCGGCTGTGCCCATGATGAGGTTCTGGACGACGTCCACCTTCTCACGATCACTCATCGAGGCGAAGAGCGGATCGTTCTGAACGCGCTCAAGCACGACGGCGCTCACGCCGACGATCTGGGGCGTCGCCATGGACGTGCCGGACATGAACCCGTATGCGCCGTCAGGCACCGAGGAATAGATGTTGCCGCCGGGGGCAGTCACCTCGGGCTTGAGCCGCAGATCAGGGGTGACGCCCCACGAACTGAAGCCGGACATCGAATGCTTGCTGCTGGGCGTGATCGTCATGCCCTCAACGAGGGTCAGGTGATGGTCGGCGGCAGCCAGCATGGCCTGACCATCGGCCTGCGACATGAAACCGGCGGGCACGCTCAGCGTCGACAGGCTCATGACCATGAGCGCGTCGCCGGGGACGTTGTTGTAGACGAGGACGCCAGCGGGCTTGAGGTCTGCAAGGTTCGACACCTTCGCGTCGAAGGTCAGCTTACCGCGCGACACGAGCACGAACTTACCGGCCAGTCCGTCCGGGTACTTCTCCTTGAGAGCTTTCACATCTTCTTCGGAGGCGATTCCACCGTCAACGTACTCGTAGTCGCCAGCGGGCAGCTCGGCGATGTCAGCGATCTTGTCACCGTTCTCCGCGCGCGCACGCTGGTAGGCGATGTCTCGTCCAGCCGCCTTGAAACCGTTGGCCTGAAGCACGTTATCGAGGGAGGCAACGGCAACCACGGGGGCGTAGGAAGCGGGTTCATCCAGGGTCGAGGAGTCGGGGTCGGAGGCGTAGGCCAGGTTCTTACCCGAGTTGTTGCCGTAGCCTGCGGAGAATTCGTTACCGGCGGCCGCGTCGACTGCGACCCCCTTCTCCTGCAGCGTCTCGAAGATTCCCGCGTAGACGCTGTCGGCGGCGTTGTCCATGCCACCTGTCTGGCCGAGCGAAAGATTCACGACATCGGGGCGCAGGACCGCCATGTCATCCAGGGCGGATAGCAGCGCGGAGTCCGGGATACCGCCGCTGTCGCGTTCGACCTTCGCGACGATGATCTGCGCGTCGGGGGCCACGCCCATGATCTCACCGGCGTTACCCGCGGCGATACCGGCGACGTGCGTGCCGTGGGAACCTGCCGGGGACGCGTCGGCGTCATCGTCCGCGTAATCGTAGGCGAAGGGGAACTTCTCGGAGACGTAGGTGCCCGTCTTGCCCGCACCCAGCTGCGCGGCCAGGGAGGCCACCTTTCCCGCATCCAGGGCGGGAGTCCCGGACAGGGCACCGGCGAAAGCCGGGTGGGTCATGTCCACGCCCGTGTCGATGACGGCAATGACCTTGCCCGCGCCCTTCTGGGACACCTGGTCGGCGTGCATGATGAGCTGGGCGCTCAGGTTGTCGGGATTCTGGCCCGCCAGGCGCGCGGCCGCGAAACCACCCTCGGCGTCGGGCGTCACGTTATCGTCGACCTGAATCTCACGCTCGAGGAACGCGGCCTTCACGCCGGCCACGCCGCGGATCGCGTCAAGCGACCCAGCGGGGGCCTTCAGCGCGAATCCGCTGAAGGCGTTGGTGTACTCGCGGCTCACCTCGGCGGAGGCGCCCGGGTAGGCGGCTGCCACGGCCTCGTTCATGGCGGCGAGGGCGGCAGCGCGGTCGGTGCCGCTCGCCAGCTCGACAATGATGCCGACGACGCGCGCAGAGTCCTCAGCAGCGGAGGCCTGGGTCGGCGCAGCGGCCGGGGTCTGGCCGCTCTTCGAGGTCAGCGCGGTGTCGACGTCGCCGACCGGAATGATCGGTTCGGTCGCGGACGGCGCGGGCTGTGGGGTGGCGGGGGCGGGGGCGGGCGGCGACGCGATGGCCGCGGGCGCCACGAGCGCGAGCGCGCACGCCCCAGCGAGCGCAAGCAGCGCCACTGGTTTCTTCGGTGTCATAGTCGTAAAACTCCCATGTGTTGATGGAAAACCGATGGGGTGTCATGCAAAGTTCAACCCATCGGTCATTGTCTCGTAGGGTACACGACACAACAAGGGCCCTTCGTCAGCGTTCCACGTGCTGACAAGGAGCCCGTCCATAAACGAGGCCTGGGCCCGGAAACGCAGTCATCACAGCGTTTCCGGGCCCAGGGGTGTGTCAGGAAGGAGCTAGCAGGTCACTTGACCCACACGCCAGAATCATCGAACGTGTAACTCTGTCCGTCGATCGATTGCGTACCGGTGTACATCGAGCCGTCGGAGCCCATGTAGTACCAGCGGTTTCCGACCTTGACCCAGCCGGTCTCCATGGCACCGGAGTTGTTCAGGTAGTACCAGCGGCCTCCACGGTTGAGCCAGCCGGTGTACATGTAGCCATCGGGGCCGAAGTAGTAGTAGCGGTTGCCGATGAGGTACCAGCCGCTACGCAGGTAGCCACTGCCGTCGTTGCACACGTACCACCAGCGCGCTCCGTCGCCAACCCAGCGGCCGGACTTGTAGGGGGTGCACACGCCCGTGCCGGGGTTGCCGCCGTTGCCGGTGCCGGGCTGATCGCCCGTGTTACCGCCGTCGCCGGGCTGATCGCCGGTGTTGCCACCGTTGCCGGGCTGATCGCCGGTGTTGCCACCGTTGTCGCCAGGCTGATCCGCGCCGCCGCCGTTACCGGCGGACTGTCCCACCGTGGTGGCCTTGGAGTGGTTGAGGCCGTAGTCCCACGCGAGGACGTAGGGCTTGTTATAGCCGCCGCCGCGAATCTCGCTCATGTTGACGGTTGCCTTGTAGCGGTAACGACCGTTGGAGTAGGTCTGGTCGGCATCGTTACGGATGACGTCGCGGTAGATGTACTGGCCGCTGTTCGGATCGTTCACGGTGAAGCCTGCCAGCGGCGACTCGTCGCTGATCACGACCTCGAGGGTGGATCCACTCACCGTGGCGCTCTCGACGACCGGAGCCTTGGTGTCAACGCGGAAGTTGTAGGTGATGGACTGCTTGGTCGGAGACGGGCCGTCGTTGGTGGCGGCGATCGTCAGCGTGTACTTGCCGTCGGGCAGGTTCGAGTACTTGTAGTCGTTGAGGTTGATCGAGCGCGACTCGTGGTTTTCCTCAACCCAGCTCATGCGCTGCTCGTCGGAGTCGTACACCGACTTCCAGTTCTGCTTGGAGGTGAAGGAAACGATGCTCTTGCCGGCCTCGTTCGCGTAGGTCGTGGTGAGCGTGTGGACGCTTCGCAGCGTACCCGTGCGAGGAGCGATGGCCGTGGGCGCACCCGAGGCCGTGGAACGGGAGATCACGTAGCGCTCGGCGTTGGGACGACCCTGACGGTCGCGGCCCTTGACGAGGGGGTTGTAGCCGAGGAGGTTGCCGTTCGAACCGTTGTAGATGCCCGAGGACGCGGCGTGGCCGTCACCCTCGGAGACGAGCTGGTCGAAGATCGACGGCGTGCCCCAGGAGCCGTAGAAGCCCAGGTAGGGGACGGTCATGTCAGCCTGGCCATTCGTGCGCGAGGTGAAGCGCACGAAGCCGTCCAGGAAGGTGCCCGAGGGCGCGTTCTCGGAGACGTACTGAGCGAACTGGCTGCCGGGCGTGATGTCGATGCCAACGGTGGCCTCGCCCTTGGCGGGGACGGTCACGCTGTTCTTGGAGAAGGTGACGTTGACACCCTTGCCGTTCCAGTCGCTGGACGTGCCGGTGAAGAGGCCACCCGAGATGTTCTCGGACAGGGCCTGAGCGGACATGTCGTAGGTCGCCGCCGTGCCGGACACGTTGTGCAGGGTGACGTCGAAGTGCCAGCCGTTGGTGCCGTCGCCGAGGTCCGCCTTGGGGCGGGAGGCGTCGGTCGCGCCGTTGACGGTCGGGTACACGCCCGTCGTCGTGGCAGCCTGAACGTTGACGAGGCCTGCGCCCTGCTTACGCGGGGAGTAGTAGGCGCCGTTGCTGCCGTTCGGGTCGGTGACGGGGACTGCGGTACCCATGGTGAGGTTCTGCACCACGTCGACCTTCTGGCGTGCGGTCATCGAGGAGAAGAGCGGGTCGTTCTGGACGCGCTCGAGGACAACGGCGCTGACGCCGGTGATCTGCGGGGTCGCCATGGACGTGCCGGACATGTACTGGTAGCCACCGCCGGGCACGGCGGAGTAGATGTTGCCGCCGGGGGCGGTCACCTCGGGCTTGAGGCGCATGTCGGGAGACACGCCCCACGAGCTGAAGTCGGACATCTTGTAGGCGCCACGACCGCCGCGCGCGTTTTCGATGGAGGCAACCGACACGACGGGCGCGAAGGTGGAGGGCTCACCCAGGGTCGAGGAGTCCGGGTCGGAGGCGTAGGGCAGGTTCTTGCCCGACTTGTTGCCGTAGGCAGCCGAGTACTCGTTACCGGCGGCCACATCGACGATGATGCCGTTGTTCTGCAGCTTCTCGTACACGCCTGCGAACAGGGTGTCGGCCGCGCTATCCATGCCGGCCGTGCGGCCGAGGGACAGGTTCACGACGTCGGGCTTGATGATCGCCATGTCATCGAGAGCGGCGAGCAGGGCGGAGTCGGGGATACCACCGCCGCGGCTGCGCGCGACCTTGCCGACGATGATCTGAGCATCGGGGGCAATACCCGTGATCTGACCGCCGTTACCAGCGGTAATGCCGGCCACGTGCGTGCCATGAGAACCAGCCGGGGAGGCGTCGTTGTCATCGTCCGCATAGTCGTAGGCGAAGGGGAACTTCTCGGACACGTAGGTGCCGCTCTTGCCCACCTGGCGCGCCAGGGCAGCGCCCTTGGAGCTATCGATGGCGGGGGTTCCGGACAGGTTGCCACGGAACGCGGAGTGGTACATGTCCACGCCCGTATCGATGATGGCGACGACCTTGCCAGAGCCGGTCTGGGAGATGTTGGTGGCCTTCATCATGGCCTGGGCGGACGTGACGTCACCGTGCTGCGCGGCGCGCATAGCAGCCATGGGGCTGCTCTCGGCGTCGGCGGCACTGTCGGACTCGGCGGCGCCGGTGCCCTCCGCGTCGGTGGGCGTGTCATCGCCTTCGTCGCTCACGCGCGTCTCGTGGTCGAGGAACGCGCTCTGCACGCCGCTCACACCACGGATCGCGTCCATCGAGCCGATGGGGGCGCTCAGCGCGAAGCCTGTAAAGGTGTTGACGTACTCGTGGGTCACCTCGGTGGAGGCGTCCGGGAAGGCCGCAGCCACGGCCTCGTTGATGGAGGCGAGTGCGGCGGTCGTGTCGGTGCCGTCCTCCAGCTGGACGATCATGTCCACGACGGTCGAGGAGTCGTCCTCGACCGTGGCAGGGGCATCCTCGTCGAAGAGGGACTCGCCGTCAGGCGAGGTCAGCGCGTTGTCGACATCACCCACAGGAAGCTCGGGAGCGGGCTCGCTCGCCGCAGCCGCATCGGCGGCTGACTGTTCAGACTGGGCGGCGTCGGCATCAGAGCCGGCCTGGTGGATGAACGACCCCGGCATTGCAAGGGACGTGGGCAGCGCGATGGCAACCGCGCATGCGCCGGCGATAGCGAGCAGCTTCGCCGGTTTCTTCGGTGTCATATGTCTAACTCCAATGATGGTGTCGGTGACCCGGACGGGCCGGAACAAACTTTGACCTAGTGGTCACTGGAGATCAGAGTACAACACTTATCGCGGAATCTAAAAGCCCTTTTTTAACATTTCCCAAACTTTTTCAACAACGAATCCTGGGTTTGACGACACCCGTACGAAGCGCCGCCAAACCCAGGTATTGCAGGGATATCTTCCCCTCCGCTTACCCGATCAGGGCACCTGAAGGGCCGAAGACATAGGTGCGCCCATTGATTATCTGCACATCGGTCAACATCACTCCGTCAGGCCCCAGATAGTACCAGGCGTCACCCTGCTTGAGCCATCCGGTGCGCATCGCTCCTGTCAAGTCCAGGTAGTACCAGGCGCCGCCTACTTCTATCCATCCGGTGTGCATATTGCCGGAGGATCCCAGGTAGTACCAGGAGCCGCGGTCAAACAGCCATCCGGTGCGCATGACGTTCGTAGCCGGGTCGAGGTAGTACCAGTAGGGCCCTCCATACACGCCGTCACGCACCCATCCGTTCGCCAGCGCCCCGGTAGCGTCCGCGTAGACCCACTCGCCGCTCGGGCGCTTGAGGAACCCGGTCATCATGTAGCCGGAGGGGCCGAACTGGTAGTCGGCGCCGTCAATCGTGAACCATCCCCCGGCGAGGTAGCCGGTCTCGTTGGCACACACGTACCACCAGCCGGTGGCGTCCTTGGCCCAGTGGCCGCCCGCGGGGCTCACGCACGGGCTGGGCGTGCCCGGGTTGCCGCTCGGCAGGTTGATCGGGAAGACCTCGGAGGGGTTCAAGCCGTAATCCCACGCGAGGATGTACGGGTTGGCGATGACGTCGCCCGTGCCGCCCTGATCGGTCCACGCCTGCTGGATCACGCTCATCGGAATCTCCACGTGGTACGTGTAGCGACCGTCGGCGCCGACACTGCCCTCGTCCTCGGTGAAGACGTGGCGGTAGAACCACAGGCCGTCGGCCGGATCGTGCAGGTCGACCGCCGCCAGCGGCGAGGCATCGGTGACGTCGAAGGTGACGACGAAGCCCTCATCCTTTCCGGAGTACACCAGCTCGGAAATGACGGGCGCCGCGGTGTCGAGGCGGAACATGTAGGAGATGGACTGCTCGGTGGGTGACGGCCCGTCGTTGCGGGCGGCAATCGTGAGCGTGTACTGGCCGTCGGGCAGATCCTTGAACGCGTCTGCGGTGGCATCTAGGGCCGTGGGGTCGTGGTAGGCCTCGACCCACGTGTTCTCCTCTGTGCTCGTCAGGTAGATGGACTTCCAGTTCCGGTAGTTCGTCACCGACGCGACGGCTTCCCCGGCCTCGTTCGTGTAGGTGCTGGTCAGCGTGTGGACGCTGCGCAGTGTGCCCGTGCGCGGTTCGAGGACCGTGGGGGCGCCCGAGGCCTCGGCCCGGGAGATCACGTAGCGCTGGGCGTTGGGGGCGCCGACGCGATCGGCTGCCTTGACGAGGGGGTTGTAGCCGAGGAGGTCGCCGGTCTTTCCGTTGATGATGGCCGAGGCGCGGGTGTGCGCTCCGCCGTCGGAGGCCAGCGCGTCGAAGATCGGAGCCTTACCCCAGTCGCCGTAGAAGCCCAGGAAGGGCACAGCGAGGTCGGGCTGACCCTCGGTACGCGAGGCGAAGCGCACGAAGCCGTCGAGGAAGGTGCCGGACGGCGCGTTGTCCGCGACATACTGGGCGAACTCGGCGCCGGGCGTCACGTCAACGCCGACGGTGGCCTCCCCGCCCGCGGGGACGGTCACGCTCGCGCCCTCCCCCGCCGACGAGGCGGAGCCGCTGAACGCGATGTCCACGCCACGGCCTCGCCAATCCGAGGAGTGCTCGGTGAAGAACCCTCCGTCGACGATCTCCGAGAGCGCCTGGGAGCCGAGCTCGTAGGTCGCGGGCGCGTCGGAAAGGTTGTGGAGGACGACGTCGAAGTGCCAGCCCTTGGTGCCGTCGCCCAGGTCCGCCTTGGGACGGGACGGCTCGGGAGCACCCTTCACGGTCGGATACACGGACGAGGTCGTGGCCGCCAAGGCGTCAACCAGACCGGCTCCCTGCTTGCGCGGGGAGTACAGGGCGCCCGAGGTCTGGGCCGCGTCGGTCAGCGGGCGCGCGGTTCCCATGATGAGGTTCTGGACGACGTCGGCCTGCTCGCGCGCACTCATCGAGGCGAAGAGCGGGTCGGACTGGACGCGCTGGAGGACAATCGCGGAAATGCCCGCCATCTGCGGGGTCGCCATGGACGTACCCGAGGTTTGCTCGTACGCACCGTTCGGTATCGCCGAGAACACGTTGCCACCGGGCGCCGCGATCTCAGGCTTGAGGCGCAGGTCCGGGGACACGCCCCACGCGGAGAACTCGGAGGCCTCATAGATCGTGGACTGGGGCAGGACCTGCCCCTCGGTCATCGTGAGGTGATGGTCGGCGGCCTCGAGCATCGCCAGGCCGTCGGCCTGGGAGATGAACGCAGCCGGGACGTCCTGGGTCGTCAGGTTCATGATGATCAGCGAGCCGACCGAGACGTTGTTGTAGACCAGGACAGCCGCAGGGTGCAGGTCGTAGAGGTTCTCAACCTTCTTCTGGTAGGTCATCTTGCCGCGCGAGACGAGCGCGATTTTACCGGACAGCCCGTTCGGGAACTTCTCCTTCAGGGCGGCAACATCCTCCTCGGAGGCGAATCCGGCGTCCACGTACTCGTAGGTGCCAGCCGGCAGGTCGGAGAAGTAGGCGACCTTCTCGCCGTTCATGCCGCGCGAGCGCTGGTAGCCGATGTCCATGCCGGCGGCCGTGAAGGCGTTCCGGATGAGCGCGTTCTCGACGGAGCCTACGGCCACGACCGAGGGGTAGGTGGCGGGCTCGTCCATCACAGAGGTGTCGGGGTCGGAGGCGTAGGGCAGGCCCTTGCCGGAGTTGTTGCCGTATCCGGTCGAGAAGGCGTTGCCCGCGGCCGCGTTGACGGTGATGCCCTCCTCCGCCAGCTTCTTGTAGACGGTCGCGTAGACCGAGTCGGCCTCGTTGTCCATGCCGGCCGTCCACCCCAGCGACAGGTTGATGACGTCCGGGTGCAGGACCACCATGTCGTCGAGGGAGGCGAGCAGCGCCGAATCCAGGAGCGCGTCGTCCTCGGTGCGCGTCACCTTGCCGACGATGATCTGCGCGTCGGGGGCCGTGCCGACGATCTTGTCGGCGTTACCGGCTGCGATGCCGGCGACGTGCGTCCCGTGGAAGCCCGAGCCGCCCTCACGCGGGGAGGCATCGTTGTCACCGTCCGCGTAGTCGTAGGCGAAGGGGAACTTCTCGTTGACGTACACGCCGGTCGTGCCCTGCCCCAGCTTGGGCCGCAGGGCGTCCACGGCATCCTCGGACAGGGCGGGCGTGGCGGCCAGCGCGGGCGTGAATGCCTGGTGCGTCATGTCCACGCCCGTGTCAATGACGGCGATGACCTTTCCCTCGCCCTTCTGGGTGACCTGGTCGGTGCGCATCATGAGCTGGGCGCTCAGGTTCGCAGGGTCCTGCCCCTCCACCCTCGAGGCCCGGGTGCCGCCCTCGGCATCGACGGCGGCCACGTCGCTCACGTGCCCCTCGCGCTCAAGGAACGCGGCCGTGACGCCCGGGGCCTTGCGGATCGCGTCCAGCGACCCGGCGGGCGCCTTGAGGGCGAAGCCGTCCAGGACGTTGGCGTACTCGCGCTCCACGCTCACCGAGGCGTTTGGGAAAACCCCGGCCACGGCCTCGTTCACGGAGGACAGGGCCGCAGCGCGGTCGGTCCCATCGGCGAGCTGCACGATGATGCCGACGACACGCGCCGGGTCCTGGCCGGGCGAATCGGCCTCCTGCGTCTGCCCGTCCTTCGAGGTCAGCGCAGTATTGACGTCGCCCACCGGGGCCGAGGCCGGGGTGTCCTGTGCGGGAAAGTGGCCTGGGAGCATCGGCGAAGCCACGGACGCTGGGCCCGTCACCACGAGCGCGAGCGCGCCGACAAACGCCAGGAGGGAAGCTGGTTTCTTCATTGACATAAGCCTTCTCCATTGAGTATCACAGACGACTGCTGCCGGTGTGGGCACCCCCACGTCGCAGCCGCCTGAGACTACGCTACCGGAAAAGGCGAGAGTGACAATCTCAATCCCGCTTACCCAACCGTTAAGCCCGACTGAATTGTCAAACGGGCCGGGCCCGGGAACGCGAAACGCTGCGTTCCCGTCCTACTACCAGTAGGGCCCAGGTGCGCATGGAGGGGTGCGGCCCCTCCCTTTCGTGTCGTTGTGGTGTGATGTGGCCTAGGGCGAGGTGTTGGCCGGGGTTGTGGGTTGTCTTCCGGGCTTGGGTTGTCTTCTGCTTGGGGCACTTCGTGATGCCTTTGTGGCGCCTCATGTTGTGGTTCCTCAGAAATGTCGCACGTAATTCCCCGACATGTATTTCAAACATTGAAATCACATCGTTGGAATTCTGCGGTTTTCCCGATACCTATGAAAAGTTAGGGTACCCAAATTACGTGCGAGTTTTGGTTGATGAGGCACCCCAGGCGAACTCCTGTGTGCGGTCGTCGTCCCACGACACTGTCCACGATCCCCGGGACACTTCGAACACCACCCCCACACCCCACAATGCGAAGAGCCCGTTAAGCCCAACTGAATTGTCAAACGGGCCGGGCCCGGGAACGCAGCGTTTCGCGTTCCCGGGCCCGGCCGGTGCGTGTCAGAGGCGTCAGGTCACTTGACCCATGCGCCGTTGGCGTCCAGGTAGTACCAGGTGCCACCCAGGTTGATCCAGCCGGTCTGCATGGCACCCGAGGCGTTCAGGTAGTACCAGGTACCGCCCAGGTCCAGCCATCCGGTCTTCATAGCACCCGAGGCGTTCAGGTAGTAGTAGGTTCCGCCCAGGTTCAGCCAGCCGGTCGCCATCGCGCCGTTGCCGTCCAGGTAGTACCAGGTACCACCCAGGTTCAGCCAGCCGGTCTGCATAGCGCCCGAGGCGTTCAGGTAGTACCAGGTACCGCCCAGGTCCAGCCATCCGGTCTTCATAGCGCCGTTGCCGTCCAGGTAGTACCAGGTGCCACCCAGGTTCAGCCAGCCGGTCACCATGTAGCCGTTCGCGTCGTGGTAGAACCAGGAGCCCTGGTCCATCACCCAGCCGGTGCGCATGTAGCCCCTGGCATCGAAGCGGAAGACGCGACGGTCAATCGTGACTGCAGTGTTCGCCGGGTAGGAACCGTCAGCATTGCGGTACCACCAGCCCATCGAGTCCTGCATCCAGGTGCCCGTGGGAGCGGGCTGCGGCTGGGGCTGGGGGTCCGGCTGCGGCTGGGGCTGCGGGTCCGGCTGCGGCTGAGGCTGGGGATCGGGCTGCGGCTGGGGCTGCGGGTCCGGCTGAGGCTGCGGGTCCGGCTGCGGCTGAGGCTGCGGGTCCGGCTGAGGCTGCGGATCCGGCTGCGGCTGAGGCTGCGGATCAGGCTGAGGCTGCGGCTGCGGGTCCGGCTGCGGCTGGGGGTCCGGCTGAGGCTGCGGGTCCGGCTGAGGCTGCGGATCGGGCTGCGGCTGCGGGTCAACCCACGGCGCGGGAGCGGTCGCATCCTGCTTCAGGGACTTCACAACGGCGATCGTCGTCGCCGTTGCCTCGGTTCCGTCGGGCAGGGTGGCGGTCAGGTTCACCTGATCCCAGTCGGCAATGTTGCCGCCGGTGATCGTCGCACTCTTGCCGTCCTCGGCAGCCTTCAGGATGACCACACCGCCATACTCCAGGCCCCAGGTCAGGGTCGCGTCCTTGAACTTCTCGGGCAGCAGCGGCTTGAGGGTAACGGTCTCACCCTCCTCCATGTCCACGCGGAGGTGATCGACGGCAATCTCGTCCTCGCCCAGCTCGGTGGCACAGACGTTGACGGTGGCCATCACCGGGTCGAAGACCATCGGATCCATGTAGTCAGCGACAGCCCTAACGTCCGAGCAGCCTTCCTTCAGGGCAGTCACGAGGCCCGACTCATCATCGACGTTCAGGACGTCGATGTCATCGCCGGACCAATTGATCTTCGTCATGTTGGCGTTCTCAGGCTGGTGCGTGACGCCGATCATCGTCTGCTGACCAACAGTCATGGTGAGCCGACCCGACTCGATACCGAAGTCGAGGGAGGTCATGGCGACGGGCTCGATCGCGACGTCGGCACGCTTCGAGGGCTTTCCGTCGCTCCCCCACGCAACGAGCTTCACGGTCGCGGGCAAGGCCTCCGTGTGGCCAGCCTTCGTCCAGGCCGCCTGGATGTCGGAGAACTTGATCTCAAAGCTGTAGTGGTGAACGCCGTCGGCGGTGACGTTGCCGGGGAAGTCGACGACGCGACGATAGAAGATGGCGTCGGTGGCCGGGTCGCGCAGGTCAATGCTGGACAGGCCCGGGTTGTCCTCGACCTTGAAGCTGACGGAACCGCCGAGCCCCTCACTGATGGTCGTGACACCAGAAATCGTGGGGCCGTACATGTCGGGGTCGGGCGCCGCAAACGCGGGGGCTCCGAAGGCTGCACCGGACGCCACCATCGCGCCGGTCGCCAAGGTCGCCAGGAACGCCCTATGAACTAACTGGGACATACTCACTCCAATGTTGATCCAACGAGCCATACCGCCCGGTTAGGCTTAAGGCTCGTAGGACGAACGCTACTGCGTAAATGAATACCTAGCAAGCCATTACCCACTTACCACCCGCAAGATACAAGCTATTACGTGGAGCTTTCAGTGACACCTAGGCCCATTTTTAGGCCGGTTTTCAACGGCAAACTAACCAATGCACATATGTTTCGACTCGCGCGCACGTTTTCTCAATCACAGATCGTTTAAATTCCTGAATATTGCAATGAACCACTCTACTGTCTACCCGGTAAGCGCACGCCGCCCCGGCCTCGTCACTGCCGATCCGACAGCTCCAGGTTCGCGCGCACGACGATCCCGATGCGCTCAAGCATCGCATCATCAACCCAGCCCCCATCCAGGGCCGCCAGGCGCGGGTGCACGGGGGCCTCGTCGAAAAGACGATCGAAGCCGAGAATTCCTCGCCACAGCGGAATGAGCTCCTCGTGATAGGTGTGCCCGTGGCCGCCGGGCGCGGTCCCCGCGACGGGCAGGTCGGCGAGTACCTGAATGTAGGTCGCGAATCGCGTGAACTCCACGTTCAACGAGACGTCGCGCCCGGCGCGTTCGCGCAGCCAGTCCGGCTGCGTCCAGATGAGCTTGTTGGTCCACCACACGACCGGATCCGAAGGATGCTGAGCATAGACGACGCGCGGGAACCCCCACGGCCCAAGCTCGCGCCCATACAGGTCGGTACGCAGGTCCGAGGGCTCGTTGACGAAGCGCACGCGCCGAGCATTATGGACGACGGGGGCCACCTCGGGGCTGCCCTTGTGCCGAGCGGCCGTCAGGGCCGCATGCATCGGCGTGAATGAGGGAGTGCCCACCCACAGGGCACCATCCACCCGCGCCAGGACGTCCTCGAAGGACTCGAACACGGACTGCGACGCGAAGGCCCCCAAGGACTCACCGCACACGAAGAGGGCGGGTCGGTCGGCCTCGTCCATGAGATCCAGCTCGGCGCGCACGGCGGCAAACAGCGCGGCAGAGGCCTCCTGCGCGGGCTCGAGTCCCGTCAGCCAGTTCAGCGCCGAGGGCACGTAGGAGTACTGCAACGAGGCCGTGGCGCAGTTCCCGCGCGTGAGGAACTCCAGGGGCTGGACCTGCCACTCGTCCACCCACCCGGACCCGGTGGACGCCGCGATGAGGATGACGGCCCGGTCGAACGCGCCCGTGCGGTGCAGCTCGGCGACGACCGTGGCGGCCGCCTGCTCAATGCCCGACCCGCCCGTGGGCATCCCGGAGTAGACGCGGATGGGCTCCATCGCCACCCCACCACACACCTGCGCGATGTCGAGGCGCGAGGGGCCGCGCCCAAGGAAGACGCGCCCCTGCCCACCCACCGACTCCCAGGTGACGGACGAGGCCGGGGACGCCGAACGCTCAGGGACGACAGGCTGGTAGATGCCGCGCGCCGTACGCATGTTGAGCTGCTCGGCCTTGCGGCGAAAGAAACCGATGCCGCCTCGCAGAATGACTTTGGACGTCAAGAAGAACATGATCGCGAACAGGATCACCATGCTCACCACGATGGCGGCCGGGCGCGGCATGTGCGCGTCCAGGGATGCGATGAGCATCCAACACAGCCGGTTCAGGGCTCCAACGATATGCAGCAGCATCCATGACACGACGACCGCTCCCGCGGTTCCCAACAGGTATTCGCCGAAGGTCTCCCCCGGCATGTTCACGAGCGCCGCAGCCTTGCGTGCCCTGCGATAAGACTGGATGACGGCGTAGATCCACCAGAGCGCAAAGAGAGCTCCGATTCCGATGCGGAAGCCGAGCTCGACGGGCTCGGAGGCGCTGATCGTCAGGCCGGTCAGGCGAATGACAAGCTGGGCCACGTTCTGCACGACGACGCCGGCGACATATCCGCAGGCGACCAGGATTCCCGAGGCAACGGCGTGCCAGGCCCACGAGCGCGCCATGAGCGAGGGGGACACGCTCACCGCGTACATCGCCAGCGCCGCAATGACACCCAGAAACGACAAACCCATGCGGACATTGTGCCAGGAGGCGGGTGCGCTCTCAGAGCAGGAACGAGGCCTCTCACCCCGAGGCACCCTCGCCCCGGCCGCAAGTGACAAGCGGGCGCATGGAAATGGATGCGATTGTAACGGGGTGCCCAGTGATGGCCGGAGATGTATTCTTGCCACCAGGTTAAGGCTTCATCTACAATGGATATCGTCTATTGGTGGGGGGTGACAATGTCATTATTCGAGGATGATCCCAACCTGATTCGCCGTCAGGAGCGTCAGGTACGAGAGCAGGCGGAACGCGCCCGCGCGATGCGTCAGCGCATCGAATCTGTCCAAGGAGTAGGCGTCTCTCCCGACAGCAGTGTCGAGATCATTGTCGATTCAGCAGGGACGCTGCTCGGCATTGGCATCGAGGGCGCGCCCAACGAGATGTGCGAGGCCATCATGGCCGCCTACGCGGCCGCCCGCCGCAACGCTGGCGAACAGGTGATCGCAGCTTCCCAGGAGGCTTTCGGCCCCCGGTACACAGGCATTGAACGCATGCGCTCACTGTACGGCATCCCCGAACCCGACGACCCCGCCGAAGATGATTCCACTCTCCTGGTTCGCCGACGGAGGCCCTGGGGGTGAGCGAGAATTATGCGGCCAATCCGTCGGCTATGACCGCGCACGCGCATCGGCTCAGCTCCTACCAGGGCGACCTGGAGCTGGCCTCCGACGCGCTGCGCCAGGCCTCGGCCAACAAGGGCGCTTTCGGGGCGATGGTCGGCCCTTTCATCGCCCCTCTCTTCCAGCTCGTCGAGGCCGGGGAGCACCTGGCCATCAACGGTGCGAGCATCGCCCTGGACAAGCTCTCCCAGTCCCTGATCGCCAGCGCGCGCGACTTCGAGGCGCACGAGGCGGCTTCGGCGGCCAGCCTGACCGAGGTCAGTCTGGGTGGACGGGGAGGCCTCGGTGTCCGCTGACGGCACGAATTCTCTCGTCGCCGAGCGCCAGGACACCACCTCGCCCCTGTCGGGCGCGGGCCTCCTCGACGATATCGAGCAACTCAGCTCGGCCATTACCAACAAGTCGTGGGTGAGCGAGGCCCTGGCGGGCGTCGCCATGGGCGTCGACACCATCGCGTACGTGTCCGACCCCCTCGGAACCCTCATGGCCTGGGGCATCGGGTGGGTCTTCGACCATATCCAGCCTTTCAAGGATTGGATGCTCCAGCTCGCCGGCGACTCCGACCAGCTGCGCGCAAACGGCCAGACCTGGAAGAACATCTCCGCGACCCTGCGGGCAGCGGCGCACAACATCGAACAAGACGTGCGGGCTTCATTCCCTGACGGGTCGTCCACAGGCAGCACAGCCAGCGCCTACGTCACCGCTTCCAGCGCCACGACCGCGGGCATCGCAATGGCGGGCACCCTGTCGGGGGCGGTGGGCACCGCCTACGACGTGTGCGCCGTCATCATCCAATTCGTTCACGACTTTGTGCGCGACGCGATCAGCCAGGTCGTCGGCTCGATCCTGTCGTATGCGGTGGAGCTGGTTGCGTCTTTCGGGACGGCATTCCCCCTCGTCATGGAGCAGATTTCCACCAGGGTCGCCTCCCTGATGGGCGGCGTCTCCAAGCGCATCACCGCCCTGAAGGAATCCCTGTCGAACCTGGGCGCTCAGCTGACCAACGCCGACCAGCTGCTCAAGTCGCTCAAAGAATGGCTCCACAACCTCACCCACGCTGACGCGCCGACAGCTCGCGCTGATGGCGCGGCCCCGCCCAAGGCCTCGATGGCGAGCGACGCCCCCGCGCCGAAAACGTCGGCCGACGCACCCACCCCAAAGGGAGACCTGTCGGAGGGGCCACACCCCCACTCGGGCGATCCGGCGGGCAACTACAGAGTCGAATTTTCATCAAGAAACAGGGCTCGTATCGATGAGTAACGGTTGGAGCCGCCTATGAAGTCAGTATTCACAGTTGCATACAGGGGAACCTTCGGCGAGTTCATGGGACTGTACCGGGTCGGGGACGAGAAGCGTGTGCGTTGGGGCAAGAGCTTATTCATTGAGGCGATCAGCAACGTCGACCCTGCGCAGCGTTACCCCATGTGCGAGTTCCTCTTAGACCGCGAGTGCGTTCTCGATGCGGGCACTAAGGATGGAACGAACCCGTTCCACATTCTCTTCGCGCAACGCGCGCACGACATCACCGAGGATGTCGCCCTGTGTCGCCGCCTCATCGAACGCGGCGTCCCCCTCGGGGCGCCCGACGCCCACGGATGTATCCCCCTCGTCCACCTGATCTCCAACCAGGAGTATTCCGACGAGGAACTCACTCCCCTGTACGACCTGTATTTTGAGGCGCACGACCCCGGTTTCGACGCACAGCTCACAGGCTCGCACGATACCGTGTACAACGTTGCTCGCCGATGGCCCCACCGACAGGCACTGGCCGATCGCATCGCCACACGCCTCGGCATCGACCCCACCACTTCGACCCAGGACACATGACATGACCCCCACCTTCGAGGACAGCGCGCGCAATTTCCTGTCGCTTCTCAACAAGCTGCCCCCCACGCCAGCAATCACCTTCCGAGGCTTCGTCGACCCCTCCGTCACGCAGGCCCGCGTGGTTACCTCGCCCGCACTGACGGCGACCTCACGCAGCATCGCAATCGCCACGAACAACCTGCGCGCCCCTCTCGTCGCGGTGATCGTGGGCGCGAACGGGCGCGACCTGGCACCCCTCATGGCGGGCGCACCGACGTTCAACCTCGAGGAAGTCACCTACCTGCCCGGGACCTACTTCTGCCAGCACCCTGCCGTGGAGTTCGCGGGCGTTACGATCCAAGTCTTCGAGGAGATGTGCGTGAGCGAGGATGGCACAAGCCTGGACATCGCCCGTCCCCTCGACTCGTGGAACCCGATCCTCGCGGTCCTGGAACCCGCCCTGCGCGAGGCTCGCGCCCAGTGCCTCGCCCTACCCGAGGGGGCCTCGGACCGATTCATGGTCCCCGTCGAGTAAGACCCGCTCGCCGCCCGCGCGGCAGCAGACACAAAGGAACGCTCATGACCACCACGTTCATTACCAACGCCGGGGCTGCGATCGTCTCACGCAAGATCGTCGAGCGGACGGGCAACATCAAGTGGCTGACCCGCGAGGCACCCATCGCCCCGCAGGATACGGGCTGGCGCGTCCTGTCCGACCGCGATACCGACGAGTACCTGGCCGATCCGGCCAACATGACGGTGGTCGACTTCAACGAGCTGTGCGCCCTTGAGCCCGCCTGCATCGGCATCTACGACCTGCCGGTCGGCTCCGACATCCAGCTCGTCGTCGAACCTGACGGACGTCGGCGATGGTTCGATAACAAGACCGAGAAAGAGATTTCCTTCCGCTGACTCACGCAGCGGCCCCGCCCTCACAGGTGAGTGAGCCACACGAGGGTCGTGTAGGGGATGGCGATGTCCTGGCCCGGCGCGTAGCCCAGGTGTTCGTACAGGTACCAGCGCAGGTTCGCCTGCATGCGCTCGCGCCCGGCCGGGGTGGATCGGATGTAGGACGAGCGCGTGGTCCCCAGGGTGAGGATCTGCTCGGGCGTCATGACGTCCTGCCAGGCGACCTGCGTCAGTCGCATGGGCGCAAACCCGCCGCCCGGCGTGGGCGGCCGGTCGGGTCGGTGGACGTCTCCAGAGCGCATGATGCGGGTCAGGCGGTGCACCCACGGGATCGACACGTCCATCTGGTTCCACACGATGCCGAGCACGCCGCCCGGCGCGAGGATGCGAGCGGCCTCGACGCCCGCACGCTCGGGATCAACCCAGTGCCACGACTGGGCAAACACGACGATATCGAACACTGCGTCCGGCAGGGTCGTCTCCTCGGCGACGCCGGCGCGCCACGTCACGCCAGGAATGGACGAGGCCTGGGCGCGCATCGCCCCAGAGGGTTCCACCGCGTCCACGACGGCCCCGGCGCGGGCCAGGAGCTCGCTCATTTTGCCGGTGCCCGCGCCGATGTCGGCAGCGCGCAGCGAACCATCCCGGCCCGACGCATCCACGCCCCGCGCGCGCCGCGCGGCATCGATCAACGCGGCCACGGCCTCGCCCGGGTAGGCGGGGCGCACGGAGGCGTAGGCGCCGCCCTCCCCGACGAATGGGTTGACATCCAGCGAGGCGGACGCACCGTCCGACAACGTGGCACAATCCGCGCTCCCACGCGCATCCGGCGGCTCATCCACAAGGCCGACCACGGCCTCGTCCCCGGGGGCGCTCACAGAAGCCCGCTGCCCAGTCGACACACGTCGTCGACGTAGTGAACGTACCAGGGCTGGCTGCGCCACTCCTCGTAGGTCAACTCACGCGAGCGCTCACGGGTGCGCTGGTCGTTACCGTGCAGCAGCTCGACCAGGCGCGCGTCGTCCGCGACGAGAGTGATCTCGTAGTTCAGGCCGAAGGAGCGCACATCCATATTGGACGAGCCGATCGCACACAGGCTGCCGTCCACGATGACGTACTTGGAATGCAACATTCGCGGCTTGCGGTACAGGTGGATGCGAACGCCGGCCTTGAGGAGCGTGCCGTAGTACGAGCGCTGGGCGTGCCCGACCAAGAACTGGTCGAATTGCTCGGAGACGAAGAGCTCGACCTCGACGCCGGACAGGGTGGCGTTGGTCAGGGCGGTGATGAGCGCCTCGTCGGGGATGAAGTAGGGGCTCGTGATCGTCACGTGTGTGCGCGCCGAAGAAATCATGTGCACGAAGGCGCGCAGGTTCGGCGTGCCCTTAAACGCGGGGCCCGAGGGGATGATCTGCATCGCCGAGGCCTGGGGATTCTCGCGCTGTTCGTCCGTGGGCGCGGTGGGCGCGATGGGCGGGGTGAGGTCGGCGGGCGTGAGGACTTCCTTGCAGGCGTAGTACCAGTCGACGGCGAAAACCGCCTGGATCTGGGAGACGATGGGGCCGGTGACGGACACGCTCGTGTCGTCGTAGAGTATGCCGGCCTTTGCGTAGGAAGGGGTGTCGTAGTCGGGGGCCACGAGGTTGTGGGAGCCTACGTACGCCTCGCGCCCGTCGATGACGAGGATCTTGCGATGGTTGCGCAGGTCGGGTCGGCGGATCTGGCCGCTCAGCGGCGCGAAGGGGAGCATCTGGTGCCACAGGATCCCCATGTCGTCGAGGCGCCGACGGAAGGCCTTATGGCCGGGAATCGTGCGCATGCCGTGGTGGTCGACGAGGAAGCGCACGGTGACACCGCGTGCCTTCGCGCGAGCCAGGGCCTCGTACAGGGGGGCCGTGTATTCGTCCCAGGATGTCTGGAAATACAGGACGTTGACGTGATGGGTGGCCTTGTCGACGCTGTCGGCCATCGCGCGGAACGTCTCGGCCGTGTCGTTGTAGAGGTGGCCGACGCAGCCCACCGACGCCGGAAACCCGGTCAGGTTGCCCGACAGTCGCATGATGGACGAGGTGTCGTCGTCCGAGCCGATGGGCAGACCATCCTCACCGGTCTGCACGTCGTAGGACTCGGCTTGAGGCGCGGTCGAGCCGGCCACGATGGCGTCGATGAGCTCTCGTGCCTCCGGGTCGTCGTCGAGGCGGCGTCCCATCGCCCACCAGGATCCGAAAATGAAGTAGAGCGGCACACCCACGAACGGCGAGAGAAAAATCAGCACCAGCCACGCGTTCGAGGTCGACGCGCGCCTGTGCTTGGGAACGACGCCCAGCGCGACGGCGCGGATGGCGAACTCGAAAGCCCCGAAGAGGAGCCAGGCCCACAGCGGGGGATCAGGATGTGGCGGCATCATGTGCCTATTTTACCGGCCGCCCCAGATCCTGACGGGCCCATCGCTGCCAATGCGGCGCGTAGGTCTGCCCGTCGCGCGCGATGGCGCGGCTTCGGCGTTCCTCCTCGCCGGGGTCGGCGATCCACACGGACAGGTCGGCCTCGGCCTCGAGGGCACCGCAGCCCTCGATGATCGCGGGCGCCAGGGGGACCCGCACGGCGTGGCCGGGCGCGCTGGCCTCCCAGTCCCAGGTGACGTAGGACGAGGGTCGCCCCGCGCGCAGGTCGTGCGCGATTGCCCGGGCGACGCGGGCACCTTCGGCCAGCCCGTCCCAGCCCGGGTACCAGTCGTCCAGGTGGAGGATCTGCCAGCCCTCCAGCTGGCGCTCAAGGGCCGCGGCCAGGGTGGACTTGCCCGACCCCGAGTACCCGTCGATCGTCACGACGGGGACGCCCGCGGGCGCGGCCTCGCACATCGACGAGGCCCCGGCGGCCTCCTTCGCGAGGGCGCGCAGGCGAGGGGCGAGGTCGCGCGCGGCCTCTTCGGGGGAGAGGGTCACTGGCACGGTGACCCTCTCCCCCACTCCCCTGCGCGCGGCCTCGGGGGACGTGGCCGCCCCACGCTGGCCGGTCATCGGCCCACCAGCGCAAAGGTTCCGGCCCACACGCTCACGGCCAGCGCGATCGCGGGAATGGCCACGGCGACGGCTATAAGCACGGCGTCCGCGGCGCGCAGGCGCGAGGGACGCGCCCACGTGCGCTGACCCTTCGCGCCGAAGCCGCGCGCCTCCATCGTGGTGGCGAGCTTGCCGGAGCGACGCAGCGCGAACACGAGCAGCGAGAACGAGCCGCGCAGGAAGGAACGGATGCGCGAGGCGTCGCCGACGCCTCGCGCGCGTCGGGCCCTCTCGAGGGCCTTCCAGTCAGCAGCCATGAGCGACGTCATGCGCGCACCGGCCAGCGACGCCAGAACGGGCCTGGCGGGCAGGTGCAGGATTTGTGCGAGGCCGTCGCCCATGTCTGTGGGATCGATGCGGTCGAGCAGCGCAATCGCCGGGATGACGAGGGCGCACATGCGCAGGCCGATGCCCAGGGCCAGCCATATCGAGTGTTCAGAGATGGCTGCGGGGCCGAATTCCCAGAACACCCGGCCGCCCGGCGAGGCGTAGAGCAGCATGGACAGCGCTCCCAGCGGCGCGGCCACCGCCAGCGGCGTCGCCTTGAGCGCGAAGCTGCGCGCCGACACGCCCGACAGAGGGATGAGTGCGAGCTCGAGGGCCAGCGCGACCCCTGCGCTCACAGGGTCGATCGAGATCAGCAGCGGCGTGGTCGCGACCAGCAGGGCAAGCACGCGGGCGACCGGGTTCGTGCGGGCCAGGAGGCCACGCCGGGGCGCTCGGGCGGTGGTGGGCGCACACATCCGTGCGGCACCCGCAGTCGCCGCACTGGCAGGCACCTCGCCCGCAGGCGCGTCAGCACCCGTCGCATCGCCGGTTATCGTCGCGTCCGCGCTATCGTCAGATTCCGACCCGACACTCGTGCGGGACGCGCAACCAGAGTAGGCCTCGTCACGTGGGGAGGCGAGCGCGGACTCGGCGGAATCGCGCGACTCTCCCCCACCTCGGATCCCAACCAACCCCAGGTCGATCACGCGCTGTCCCATCGCGGCCACGAACGCGGGGTCGTGCGTGATGGACACCAGGGTCACGCCGCGCTCGAGGGCGGCGCGCAGCAGGCGCACGAGGCCCAGCCACGTGCCGCGGTCCTGGCCGAAAGTCGGCTCGTCGAGGATCAGCAGTTCGGGGGCGCTGATGAGGGCGGTCGCCACGGACAGGCGGCGCTTCTCGCCGCCCGACAGCGTCATCGGGTTGGCGCGCGCAAGCTTAGTGAGGCCCAGGGCCTCCAGGTGTTCTTCGACGAGGGGGGCGATCTCCTCCTCGGTCATGCCGACCGCGCGCGGGCCGATGGCGAGTTCCTCGGCGACGGTGGAGGCCAGGAACTGGTACTCGGGCTCCTGGAAGACCATGGACATGCGGCCGAGCAGCCGCTTGCTCGGCCAGCCGTGGGGATCGCCGGCCGTGCCGTCGGCGGTCTCGACCTCGACCGTGCCCTCCAGGGGCGGCAGGAGGCCCGCCAGCGTCAGCGCAAACGTCGATTTTCCGGCGCCGTTCGCGCCAACGATGCAGGTGGAGACGCCGCGCTCGAGCGTCAGGTCGATGCCGCTGCGCACCGGGGCGTCCGCCGCGTAGCCGATCGTCAGGTCAGTAACGCGGGCGATCGGGGCGGCTTCGGACGAGGCCGGGGCTATCTCGGGGGCGGGGCCGACCTCGGCGGCGACGTCGTCGCCGGGAAGCCAGATGCCGCGCTCGCGCAGGGCGCCGCCCTGCTGGTCGAGGACCTCGTCGAGGGGGCCGTCGGCAGCGATGCGACCGTCGGCCACCACGATGACGCGGTCCACGAGGGGCGCCCACACGTCCACGCGATGCTCGACGACCACCATCGTCGCGCCCGTGCGTTCCACAACGGCCTCGACGGCGGCGCGCACCTCGGCGACGCCGCTCGGATCCAGGTTCGCGGTCGGCTCGTCCAGGAGCAGCAGGCCCGGACCCATCGCGAGAATCGACGCGAGCGCCAGGCGCTGCTTCTGCCCGCCCGACAGCTCCGTCGTCGAATGATGCAGGGGCACATCCAAGCCCACCGCATTCAGGGAGTCGGCCACGCGAGGCCATATCTCCTCGCGGGGAACCCCCAGGTTCTCCATGCCGAAGGCCACGTCGTCACCCACGCGGGCCAGGACCACCTGGGCCTCGGGGTCCTGCATGAGGAGGCCCACGCGGCCCCTAGCCTGCGCCGGGGCAACGCCGTCAACGGTGAGCGTGCCGGTGGCCTCGCCCTCCTCGGCGCCACCCAGCAGGCCCGCCAGGCCGCCCATGAGCGTCGACTTGCCCGACCCGGACGGCCCGAGCACCAGCACGCGCTCACCCGGCGCGATATCGAGATCAACGCCCGACAGCGCGGCGTTCTTGCGCCCAGCGTGACGCCATCCCCATCCGCGCGCGCACACGCGCGCGCCCGCCCCCTCACCCAGCGGCACCCGGCCATCCGGGGAGGACACGGGGCGGGGGGAGGCGGAGGAGGCCTCGTTCATGGAGGGGGAATCAGACAAGCTCGCGCGCTCCTCGGCCCGAGGCGAAGCGGTCCAGGGCGCCCGTCTTCGCCAGCGCGTTCGTCAGCGCCCACGCGAGCAAGCCGGCCAGGACGATGCCCGACGCCACGCCGGACACCAGGTAAACAACGTTGAAAGAGACCTCCTTCGCGAGGTTGCCCTCCGTGAAGAGCTCAAGGCACCACTCAGCTGCGAAAGCCATGGCACCAGCGGCAGAGACCACCCACACGTTGAATCGGCGGTACACGAACGCGGCGAAAACAATCTCGGCACCGAGTCCCTGGGCAATGCCCGAATACAGCGCGCCAATCGCCCACTGGGAACCCAGACCCATGGAGACGGTCGCGGCCAGCAGCTCGACGAAGAGCGCGGCGCCGGGCTTGCGGATGACGTAGCCGCCGAGCGTGCCGCCCAGCAGCCAGATGCCCGTCACCAGGCCGCCGAGACCCGGCAGGATCGCCTTCAGAGCCTCGTAGCCCGCGTAACCAACCTGGTTCCAGGCGACGAAAATGAGGCCACACGCGACACCCAGGATTGCGGCAGTGACGATGTCAATAACCCTCCAGCGGAGGGAAGGGGCAGTGGAGGCCATGCGAGAATACTCCCTTCGTGTTGCACGGCGGCCACGTGGGAAGAGCCTTCCTACGCCGGTATGATCCGGATCAGGTTCTACGGTCGGGGATGGTCCCCTCTCAGCTCGATTCGAGCTCCCGTGGCACACTAGTGAGCATAGTCACTTGGTATTCATTGCGCTACTCGTGCAGGTGGGGGCCCTGATGGCGCCCCTCGCCCGTCCCCCCATCGCCCAGGACTCCGCGCTCCGCACGACGCAGCAGGTAGTGACGATTCGCGAAAGCCGCGCCCACGATGAACACGATCCACACCAGGGAATAGACGAGGCCGGGGCGAGTATCGTCCCACATCGCCAGGATGACGCCCATGGCCCCCATGAACGCCAGGACCACCCACGCGCCGAGCGCGCCGCCAGGCGACTTGAAGCGAGAGACCTTGTGTAGCTCGGGGCGGCGACGCAGGTACACCAGGTAGGACACGACGATGACCACCCACACGCCCATAAACAGAGTGGCGGACACGGAGGTCACCAGCGTGAACGCCGCCGAGATTGAGCCACCCATCCCCATGATGACGATGCCCGACAGCAGGCACACGCAAGACAGGAACAGGGCGTTGAGGGGCACGTGATGCTTCGAGAGGCGCGCGAAGACGCCGGGAGCCTGCTCCTGTCGGGCCAGGCCATAGAGCATGCGAGACGTCGAGTAGATGCCCGAGTTCGCGCTCGAGGCCGCCGACGAAAGCACGACCAGGTTCACGATCGTTGCCGCAGCGCCCAGGCCGGTCAACGAGAACATCGTGACGAAGGGGGAACGCTCGGGGCTGACCTGGTCCCAGGGGGTCACCATCATGATGGCCGCGAGCGCCGCCACGTAGAAGAGCATGATGCGCACGGGGATCGAGTTGACGGCCTTGGGGAGAGTGGTGTCCGGGTCGTCGGTCTCGGCGACCGTCGTGCCGACCATTTCGATGCCGATGAAGGCGAAGAGCGCGATCTGGAAGCCGCCCAGGAAGCCGGTGAATCCGTTGGGGAAGAAGCCGCCGTGGCTCCACAGGTTCGAGACGGCGGCGGCGGTCCCCTCCTCGTCGATCGTGCCCATGGCGACCATACCGAAACCGACGATGACCAGGGCGATGATCGCGATGATCTTGACGAGCGCGAACCAGAACTCCGTCTCGCCGAAGGCCTTGACCGTCATCGCGTTGAGGGCGAAGAGCAGCAGGGTCGTGGCAGTGATGGGAATCCACGGGGGCAGGTCCGGCCACCAGAAGTGCGTGTAGCCGGTGATCGCAATCATGTCCGCGACGCCGGTGACGACCCAGCACGCCCAGTACGTCCACCCCGTCACGAAGCCGGCCCACGGGCCGATCAGGTCGCGCGCGATGTCCGCGAAGGTCGCGTACTTGCGATCGGAGAGCAGCAGCTCACCCAGCGTCCGCATGAAGAGGAACAGGACTGCGCCGATGATCGTGTACACCAGCAGGATCGAGGGGCCCGCGACGGAGATCGTCTTACCCGAGCCCATGAACAGGCCCGTTCCGATTGCACCGCCAATGGCGATCAGCTGAATGTGGCGATTTTTCAGCGTTCGCTGGAGCTTTTCACCGCCCTGCTGCCCGGGCTCGTCATGCGCGACTGGCTCGCTGCTCATAAGTATTCCTTTCCGCCGATGCCGCCCACGGGCGGCGCTTTGCGCGGTCTTTGCGCGCGCACGTAGCGCGCTTGACCCTCCAACGCTACCGCAACGGCCCGCCCGCGTCCGAATTCAGGTGTCGCATGGCACGCAGCCCACGTGCAAGTTAGGTTAGCCTTATGGAATCAAAGAGACACTCCTCCTTCGACGAGGCCTCGGCCACCCACTCCCCTGCGGCCACCTCGGGCACTCCCGCCCGATCCACTGAAACCGCCCCCATCGAAGCCGCCACCCCCGCGCCCGTCGATGCGGCGCCGGAGGAGCCCGCATCGGCCTCGTTCCCTCTGATCGCCACGGCATCGGTGTCCACGGAGCGCGCGGCGCGTTACGGCAAGCAGCTTGTGAGCCACATGGGCCACAAGATCACGGGCTCGTGGGACGAGGAGGCGGGCAGCGGATACCTGCTGTTCGACCGCGAGGGTCCGGTTCTGGGACGTTTCGACGTGATCGCGTCGGCGTCTGATCTGCGACTCGAGCTACGCACGGAGCCCGAGCGCGCCGATCGCCTCGAATTCATCGTCGGCATCCACCTGGCGCGCTTCGGCGCGCGCGACAGCCTCGCCATTTCGTGGGAGCGCACCGACGGCAGCGAAGGCACCACACAGGGCCCCCTCACCCCCGAAGAGGTCGAGGCGCACGCCCGCGCCAAGAAGGCGGCGCGCGACGCGGAGCGCGAGGCCGGGCACGCGGCATCCGGGCACGCAACAGAGTAGCCGCGGCGGGCCCCATCAATTCCGCACGTAATTCCCTGACGGCCAGACGCGTTTAGGCCTCAAAACCGCAGAATTCCAACGTTCTGACTTCAAACATTGAAACAATCGCAGGGGAATTACGTGCGAAATTTCGGGAAGCTGACACCCACTCCCGGCACATGTCGATGCAGCTCGCGCAGCGTTCGACCCCGGGAGGCATTGCACTACTTTCGCCAGCATTGCACTACTTAGCAGGGCATTGCACTAGCTACTATCCAGTGCAATGCTCCCCCATCTAGTGCATTGCTCCTTCAACTAGTGCAACGCTCCCCAAAATGGCGCAACGCTTCGGAGTCACAAGCTCCACCACGGTTCGCACAGCAACTCCTACACCCTCTAGGTTCTAGTGGTGGTTGCAACGGATCTTGGCGAAGGAGTTCGTTGCGGGGCGGCGGTGCGCTGGGGCGGCTTGGTCGTTAGTGGTGTGCTGCCTGTGCGTGGGGAGGCGCGTATGTCCGCGTTTGGGCTTGTTGGTGTGGGCGGTGCACCCGATCCGTAAGCAATGCACCCGTTCTGAACGGGTGCAGCGCCCCATAAGAGGTGCAGCGCTACGTAACGGGTGCAGCGCCCCGTAACGGGT